>DAIMKE010000524.1:0-5034 GCA_036721875.1 Bradyrhizobium sp.
GGGTATGCGTTTCTACACCGGCAGCATGTTCCCGAGGGCTTACAGGAACGTCGCCGTCATCGCGCGTCACGGGTCCTGGAACCGGTCGAACAAGGTCGGCGGCGACCTCGTCATCGCTAAGCTGAACAGGGACGGCACGATGAAGTCGCTGGAGCCGTTCCTCACCGGTTTCGTCGAGGACAACAAGTATATCGGTCGCCCGGTCGACGTGCTGCAGCTCAAGGACGGCTCGCTGCTGGTTTCCGACGACTGGAACGGCGCCGTCTACCGCATCACCTACGGCAAGCCGAAGGTGGCGGGGAAGCAGTAGCCGTCCGACTCCTCGACCGCGATCCGAAAAGTGTCCACGATATCTCCGAACACCCGTCCACCATGTCCCCGGTCTGAACAAGGAACGGGGAGAGGGAGTAACGCGCCACAAAGTCCCGCGCTGGCATTGCACGGCCCACGGCGCTAAAAGGGCGGCAATCGAACGGAGTTTTGCATGCAGGATCTGTGGCGCCTGTCGGCGGCCGAATTGGCTTCCCTGATCAGGTCGAAGAAAGTCTCGGCAAAGGAAGCGGCGACCTCGGCGCTGGCGCGGCTGGATGCGGTCAATCCAAAAATCAACGCCGTGGTCGACCACAGGCCCGCGGAGGTCCTGGCGCAGGCGGCCGCCATCGATGCCGCGATCGGACGGGGCGAAGATCCGGGACCGCTGGCCGGCGTGCCGGTCACGGTAAAGGTCAACATCGACCAGGAAGGCTTTGCAACCACAAACGGTTTGACGCTGCAGCGCGACGCCGTTGCGAAGAGCAACAGCCCGGTGATCGACAATCTGCGCAGGTCCGGCGCCGTCATTCTGGGCCGCACCAACTGCCCGGCGTTCTCCTATCGCTGGTTCACCACCAACCTCATTCATGGCGACACCAAAAACCCGCGCGATCCCGGCATCACCCCGGGCGGCTCGTCCGGTGGCGCCGGGGCTGCGGTCGCCGCCGGCATCGGCCACATCGCGCACGGCACTGATATTGCGGGATCGATCCGCTATCCGGCCTATGCCTGCGGCGTGCATGGCCTGCGGCCGACCATTGGCCGTATCCCGGCATTCAACGCGGCGCTGCCGGAGCGGCCGATCGGTCCGCAGATCAGCGCGGTCTCCGGCCCGCTGGCGCGCACCATCGGCGATCTCAGGATCGCGCTGGCGGCGATGTCGGCGCAGGATTACCGCGATCCCTGGTGGGTGCCGGCGCCGCTCGAAGGCCCGGCGGTGCCGAAGCGCGTCGCGATGTGTCTCAATCCCGGCGGTCTCGACCCCGCGCCCGAAGTGAAGGCCGCCGTCGCGGACGCCGGCAAGCGGCTGGAACGCGCAGGCTGGACCGTCGAGGAGATCGCCGACACCCCGTCGCTGCGTGAGGCCGCCGACCTCCAGACCAAGCTCTGGCTTGGCGACGGCTATGAGGCGCAACTCGCTGCCGCCGAGCGCGAAGGCGATCCCGGCGCGCTGGCCTGCCTGCGCGGCAACAGGTCGAAGGTGCATCCGTTCGATCTGTCCGCCGCGCTGACACGGCGCGCGACCTTGACGCGCGAATGGCTTGCGTTCCTTGAAAAATATCCGGTGCTGCTGATGCCGGTATCAGGCGAATTGCCGTTCCCCGATCATCTCGACCGCAAGGACGATGCGTCCTTTGCCCGGGTCTGGCACGCGCAATTGCCGCAGATTGCCATTCCCTTCATGGGCCTTCCGGGGCTGGCGGTGTCGACGGGGCTGGTGGGACGGATTCCCGTCGGCGTGCAGCTTGTCGCCGGCCGCTACCGGGAAGATCTTTGCCTTGCTGCCGGTGAGGCAATCGAGGCCGGCGGAACACCGTCGGCGGCGATCGATCCCGCCGGCTGACTACGAGAGACCACGATGCCAGGCGTTTACGATTTCACGGCGCAGTCGCTTGCCGGCGAGGAAGTGCCGCTGAAGCGGTTCGAGGGTCAGGTGCTCCTGATCGTCAACACCGCGAGCGCCTGCGGATTCACGCCGCAATACAGGGGCCTCGAACAGTTGCAGCGCGAGCTTGGGCCGCGCGGCTTTGCGGTGCTGGGCTTCCCCTGCAACCAGTTCGGCGGGCAGGAGCCGGGTGACGCCAAACAGATCGAGGCGTTCTGCGAGACAAAGTATGACGTGACGTTTCCGATCTTCGCCAAGATCGACGTCAATGGCAGCCAAGCGCATCCGCTGTTCAACCACCTCAAGAACGCCAAATCCGGGCTGCTTGGTCCTTCGATCAAATGGAATTTCACCAAGTTCCTGGTGGATCGTTCGGGCAAGGTGGTCGGGCGCTACGCGCCCACCGCCAAGCCTGAGGCAATACGAAAAGAAATCGAGGCACTGCTGTGAGCGAAAAAACCGAAACCACGAGCGACGCTTTTCCGGACCGCTTATCGACCAATCCGAGCAGTCCTTACTACAATGAGGAGCTGCTTTCGCGCGACGTCGGCATCCGCTTCAAGGGCGCCGAGAAAACCAATGTCGAGGAGTACTGCATCAGCGAGGGCTGGATCCGCGTTACCGCCGGCAATGCCAAGGACCGCCACGGCAACCCACTGACTATCAAGGTGCACGGCCCGGTCGAGCCGTATTTCCGGGATGCGCCGAAATCTTGAGGCGGTCGCTCCCGCCGTAACGGTCGTCATCCCCGCGCAGGCGGGGATCCAGTATTCCAGAGGCCGCAGTGATTGAGCCGAGAAGGCGCTGCGTACTGGATACCCCGCCTTCGCGGGGTATGACAGCGGTGGGTATGTCGCTCTTTCCGCAATGACGACGTGAACCGAAAGCCAAAACACCATGACCGTCCGCATCGTCGACGTCTGCGAGATCACCAAGCCGATCTCCTCGCCGATCCGCAACGCCTATATCGACTTCACCAGGATGACGACGAGCCTCGTCGCCGTCGTCACCGACGCGGTGCGCGACGGCAAGCGGGTGGTCGGCTACGGCTTCAATTCCAACGGCCGCTACGGGCAGGGCGGGCTGATCCGCGAACGCTTTGCGCCGCGGCTCAGGGAGGCCGATCCCAGTGCGTTGCTCGATGCCAGCGGCGACAATCTCGATCCGGACAAGGTCTGGGCCGCGATGATGTCCAACGAAAAGCCCGGCGGCCATGGCGAGCGCTCGGTCGCGGTCGGCACCATCGACATGGCGGTGTGGGACGCGGTGGCCAAGATCGCGGGCAAGCCGCTGTTTCGATTGCTGGCCGAGCGCCACGGCCTGAAGGCCAACCCGCGCGTGTTCGTCTATGCGGCCGGCGGCTACTATTACCCGGGCAAGGACCTGTCGGCGCTGCGCGGCGAAATGCGCGGCTATCTCGACCGTGGCTACAACGTCGTGAAAATGAAGATCGGCGGCGCCCCGATCGCCGAGGACCGCACGCGCATCGAGGCGGTGCTGAAGGAGATCGGCAAGGACGCGCAGCTTGCCGTTGACGCCAACGGCCGCTTCGACCTGGAAACCGCGATCGCCTACGCCAAAATGCTGCGGGACTATCCGCTGTTCTGGTACGAGGAGGCCGGCGATCCGCTCGACTACGCGCTGCAGGCGGCGCTGGCCGAATTCTATCCGGCGCCGATGGCGACCGGCGAGAACCTGTTCAGCCATCAGGACGCGAGAAACCTGATCCGCTACGGCGGCATGCGGCCGGACCGCGACTGGCTGCAGTTCGATTGCGCGCTGTCCTATGGGCTGTGCGAATACCAGCGCACGCTGGCGGTGCTGAAGACCCATGGCTGGTCGCCCGCCCGCTGCATTCCCCATGGCGGCCACCAGATGTCGCTCAATATCGCCGCCGGCCTCGGCCTTGGCGGCAATGAGAGCTACCCGGATTTGTTCCAGCCCTATGGCGGTTTTCCGGACGGCGTCCGCGTCGAGGACGGCCACATCACCATGCCGGACCTGCCGGGCATCGGGTTCGAGGGCAAATCCGATCTCTACAAGGAAATGAAGGCGCTGGCGGCGTAGGGCCGGATGCCATAGGAAGGGCCGCAATCGGTGGCCCGGCAGGGCGTTCGCCCTGCCGCCGATCATGGATCTTTCGGGCCGCCATTCATTGTTCATTCATCGTTGAAGGACGCCACGATCTTGGCCACCCCGCTTCCCCGACTTTCGCTTGCCAAGGACAAGATCCGGGTCTTGCTCCTCGAAGGTGTCAACGACAGCGCCGTGCAGCTGATCGAGGCTGCCGGCTATTCCAACATGACGCGGCTGCCCAAGGCGCTCGAGGGCGAGGCGTTCAGGGAGGCGATCAAGGGCGTGCATCTGCTCGGCATCCGCTCGCGCACGCAGATTACCCCGGAGGTTCTCGACGCCGCGGACCGCCTGATCGCGATCGGATGTTTCAGTGTCGGCACCAACCAGGTGGACCTCGACGCCGCGCGCCGCAGCGGCATTCCGGTGTTCAACGCGCCGTTCTCCAACACGCGCAGCGTGGCGGAACTCGTGATCGGCGAGATCGTCATGCTGCTGCGCCGGGTCGTGGCGCGCTCCAACGCTGCCCATGACGGGCGTTGGGACAAGTCGGCCGACGACAGCTACGAGGTGAGGGGCAAGACGCTCGGCATCATCGGCTACGGCAATATCGGCTCGCAGCTCTCGACCCTGGCCGAGGCCATGGGCATGCGCGTGATCTATTTCGACCGCACCGACAAGCTCCGCCACGGCAACACCGAGCCTGTCGAGAAGCTCGAAGAGCTGCTGGCACAGAGCGACGTCGTCAGCCTGCACGTGCCGGAGACGCCGGAGACAGCAGGCATGATCGGCGAGAAGGAGCTGCGGGCGATGAAGCCCGGCTCGTTCCTGATCAACAACAGCCGCGGCACGGTGGTCGATCTCGATGCGCTCGCGCGCGCCTTGCGCGACGGTCACCTCGCCGGCGCGGCGGTCGACGTGTTTCCGGTCGAACCGTCCTCGAATTCCGATCGCTTCAAGAGTCCCATTCAGGGCCTCGAGAACGTCATCCTCACCCCGCATATCGGCGGCTCGACCGAAGAGGCGCAGGAGCGTATCGGCGG
>DAIMKE010000525.1:0-5023 GCA_036721875.1 Bradyrhizobium sp.
TTCCCATCCCGACGTCGCCGAATGCGCGGTGCTCGGCATCAAGGACGCGATCAAGGGCGAGGTGCCCTGCGGCTTCCTGGTGCTGAAGGCTGGCGTCAAGCGCCCGCCGATCGAGATCGAAAAGGAAATCGTGGCGCTGGTGCGCGACAAGCTCGGTCCGGTCGCCGCCTTCAAGCTCGCGATCACCGTCGGCCGGCTGCCGAAGACCCGCTCGGGCAAGATCCTGCGTGGCACCATCAAGAAGATCGCCGACGGCGAAAGCTGGACCATGCCGGCGACCATCGAGGACCCCAAGGTGCTCGACGAGATCGGCGACGCGCTGAAGGGCAGGGTGTAGGGTTCCACTTGTCATGCCCGGGCTTGACCCGGGCATCCATCATCGTCAAAGCAGACTGCCATCTTTTCGATGGATTGCCGGGTCATCCCCGATCAAGTCGGGGACAGGCCCCCCGGGCAATGACGAGATGGAACGACGGGAGCGCAGAATGCAGGCCGGACTCGCAAAACACTTCATCGTTCTCCTGCTCGCAGCGCCCTTGCTTGCCGGCTGCCTCGAGCGCGGCCAACCCACCATGGTCGATACCAGCGCCGACGACGACGCGTTCTGCCGCGCCAACAATGTTGCGGCAGGCTCAAACGATTACGTCATCTGCCGCAAGAATCGCGACGTGCAGCGCGGCAACGCCAATGCCCGCACCGACCGTGCGCAGCGCAATCTCGCCGAGCAGATGCTGAACAATCCAACACGGCCGTGACCGGGAGGCCATCATGAACGAAGACGTCTTCAACACCAGCCTGCGCAGGTTTCTCAAGAAGGTCGGCATCACCTCGCAGCGCGAGATCGAAAGAGCCGTGCGCGACGCGATCGAGGCCGGCAAGCTCAAGGGCAACGAGAAGCTGCCGGCGAAGATGGTGCTGACGGTTGGCGGCGTCACGCTGTCGCACGAGATCACCGACGAGATCGAGTTGGGCTGAAGCTGTCATCGCCCGCCAACGGGTCGCGCGAACGCGCGCCCGATGACAGGCTCCGGCGGGCGATCCAGTATTCCAGAGACGTCAGCGATTGAGCCGGGAAGCCACGGCGCACTGCCCCGCTTTCGCGGAGCATGACATTGAGTTAGAGCCACGCTGTCATGGCCTCAAACAAAAAACGCGGCAGGTTGCCCGCCGCGTTTTGGTTGATCTGCCGAATTCGGCGAGCTCTATTCCTCGTCGTCCTGCCGCTTGCCGCCGATGGTCTTGAGCTTGGCAAACACCGCGTCGACGTTGAGGTCGTCGCGCTCTTTTTCGGTCGGCTCGAATTCCGACTCTTTCTTTGTCGTCTCCGACGCTGGCAGCAGCGTGGCACCGCCGTAGGCGGCGGGCACCGGCTTTTCCTTGGCGGCGCGCTGTACTTCGAAATCGAGTTCGATTTGCGAGCACAGGCCGAGCGTCACCGGGTCCATCGGCGTCAGCGTCGAGGCGTTCCAGTGGGTGCGGTCGCGGACGGACGCAATGGTGGTCTTGGTGGTGCCTACGAGGCGCATGATCTGCGCGTCCTTCAGCTCGGGGTGATTGCGGACCAGCCACAGGATCGCGCTCGGGCGCTCATGGCGGCGCGAGACTGGGGTGTAGCGCGGGCCCTTTTTCTTGGCCGCCGGGGGCAGGGTGACCTTGCTCTCGCCGAGCTTGAGCCGGTAGTTCGGGTCCTTTTCGCCCCTTTCGATTTCGTCGCGGCTCAACTGCCCGGTCGAAATCGGGTCCATGCCCTTGATGCCCTGGGCGGCGTCGCCGTCGGCGATGGCGCGGACCTCGAGGGGGTGCATCTTGGTGAAATCGGCCACCTGGTCGAAGGTCAGCGCGGTATTGTCAACCAGCCACACGGCAGTCGCTTTTGGCATCAGCGGTGCATTGCTCATGGCAAATCTCCTTTGTGCCTCGCCCACCCCTTTTTGGAGGGCGAAGCCTGTGGTCATCGGTGATGACGGGAATTAGGGCGCTATATACGCCTTCCCGGGCTATTGGCGCAATGGTCTGCTATAGTGCCTTGACAGAGCCCGAAAGCAGTCCCAAGTCCTTATTCAAATTGGCCGTTCCCTGCCCGCCGGCAAGGGGTGATTCGGTCCCCGAGATAGCCCCATGTCTTCTTTTTCGACGCCAGCCAAACCAGACCTCAAAATCGTGCTTTGTTCTCCCCGGGGCTTTTGTGCCGGGGTGGTGCGGGCCATCGATACCGTCGAGCGGGCGCTCGCGATCTACGGCGCCCCGGTCTATGTCCGTCACGAAATCGTGCACAACCGCTATGTGGTCGACAGCCTGAAGACCAAGGGCGCGATTTTCGTCGAGGAACTCGCTGAAATCCCTGACAATACCAACGCACCGGTGGTGTTTTCGGCCCACGGGGTTCCGAAGTCGGTTCCCGCGGACGCCCGGGCACGCAATTTCTTCTCGCTGGACGCGACTTGCCCGCTGGTCACCATAGTGCACCGCGAGGCCGCGATTCACTTCAAGCGCGGCCGTGAAATTCTCCTGATCGGGCATTCGCACCATCCGGAAGTGGTCGGCACGCTCGGCCAGTTGCCGCCGGGCGCGGTAACGCTGATCGAGACCGCGGAAGACGCCAAGACGTTCACGCCGAAGGATCCCGACAACCTCGCTTTCGTGACGCAGACGACGCTGTCGATTGACGACACCGCCGAGATCGTAGCGCTGCTCAAGGCGCGTTTCCCGAACGTCAACGGGCCGCACAAGGAAGACATCTGCTACGCCACCACCAACCGCCAGCTCGCGGTGAAGAAGGTGGCGCCGGTGGTCGATGCCCTGATCGTGGTCGGCGCGCCGAACTCGTCGAACTCGCAGCGCTTGCGCGAAGTCGCCGAGCGCGAGGGCTGCAAGGTTGCGATCCTGGCGCAGCGCGCCTCCGATCTCGACTGGTCGCGCTTCGAAGGCATCAGGAGCCTCGGCATCACCGCAGGCGCGTCCGCGCCGGAGGTGATCGTCGAGGAAATCATGGGCGCCTTCGCCGAGCGTTATCAGCTGCATGTGGAGACGGTCTCGGCTGCGGAAGAGAACGAGTTCTTCCCGCTGCCGCGCTCGCTGCGACCCGACGCCGCCTAGGGTTTCACCATGGCGGTTTATACCGACGTCGCCGCCGAAGACCTCGCGGAGTTTCTCAAAAGCTACGACATCGGCGAACTGCTCTCTTACAAGGGCATCGCCGAAGGCGTCGAGAATTCCAACTTCCTGCTGCACACGAGCCAGGGCGCCTTCATCCTCACGCTCTACGAAAAGCGCGTGGCGGTGGACGACCTGCCGTACTTCCTGTCGCTGATGGCGCATCTGGCCGAGCGCGGTGTGCGCTGCCCGCAGCCGGCCCGGAATCGCGCGGGCGAGGTCTATAGCCGGCTCGCCGATCGTCCCGCGGCCATCATCAACTTTCTCGAAGGCGTGTGGCCGCGGCGGCCGAACGCCGCGCATTGCACCGGCGTCGGCGAGGCGCTCGCCAGGATGCATCTGGCAGGCCGTGACTTCCCGATGTTCCGCAAGAACCCGTTGTCGGTCGAGGGCTGGCGGCCGTTGTTCGATCTCGCCGCGCCGCGCGCGGACAGCGTCGGGCCGGGCCTGCGCGATTTCATTTCGCGCGAACTCGACCACCTCGAAGCCTGCTGGCCGAAAGACCTGCCGCTCGGCGTCATCCATGCCGACCTGTTTCCCGACAACGTGTTCTTTCTCGGCGACAGATTGTCGGGGCTGATCGACTTCCCGTTTTCCTGCAACGACATCCTGGCCTACGACGTCGCGATCTGCCTGAACGCGTGGTGTTTCGAGCCGGATCATTCCTTCAACGTCACCAAGGCGCGAGCCTTGCTCAACGCCTACGGCCGCGAGCGCCAGCTGTCGGAGGCCGAGCAGGAGGCGTTGCCGCTGCTGGCGCGCGGCTCGGCGCTGCGCTTCCTGCTGACGCGGCTGGTCGATTTTCTCAACGTGCCATCAGGCGCGCTGGTGAAGCCGAAAGATCCGCTGGAGTATGTCCGCAAGCTGCGCTTTCACCAGAGCGTCCAGGGCGTGCGCGACTACGGCCTGGCGCAGCCCGGATTTGCAGCTTGAGCGAATTGCCGCACGTGACGGTCTTTACCGACGGCGCCTGCTCGGGAAATCCGGGGCCGGGCGGCTGGGGCGCGATCCTGAGATTCGGCGAGACTGAAAAGGAATTGAAGGGCGGCGAGGCGCACACCACCAACAACCGCATGGAACTGATGGCGGCGATCTCGGCTCTGGAAGCGCTGAAGAAACCATGCGTGGTCGATCTCACCACCGACAGCCAGTATGTCCGTCAGGGCATCACCGGCTGGATCCACGGCTGGAAGAAGAACGGTTGGCGCACGGCGGACAAGAAGCCGGTCAAGAATGTCGAACTGTGGCAACGGCTCGAAGCCGCGCTGAAGCCGCATCAGGTGCGCTGGCACTGGATCAAGGGCCACGCCGGCCACGCCGAAAACGAGCGCGCGGATCAGCTGGCGCGTGAGGGTGTCGCGATGGCGCGGCTGAGGACGTAACCACTACTGTCATCACCCGCGAAAGCGGGTGATCCAGTATTCCAGAGACATCAGTGATGGAAACCGAGAAGCCGCAGCGTACTGGATCGCCCGGTCAAGCCGGGCGACGACAGTGTTATTCGCTGCGAGAGTGTCTAGCTCAAAGCTGCCCGAGCAGCGTATCGCCGCCGGAGACTTCGACCTTGCCGGGCGCGGGCTCGAGGTTGAGTTTCTTGACGATGCCGTCGTCCACCAGCATCGAATAGCGCTTGGAGCGGATGCCGAGGCCGTTGCCGGAGGCGTCGAGCTCCATGCCGATGGCCTTGGTGAAGTCGGCATTGCCGTCGGCGAGGAACACCGCCTCGTCGCGCTGGTCGGTGTCGCGCTTCCAGGCGTTCATGACGAAGGCATCGTTGACGGAGACGATGGCGATGGTGTTCACGCCCTTGTCCTTGATGGCATAGGCGTTGAGGAAGATGCTCGGCAGATGCATCTTGTGGCAGGTGCCG
>DAIMKE010000526.1:0-5022 GCA_036721875.1 Bradyrhizobium sp.
GCCGAGAAGCCCTACCCAGCGTCGTTCGAGACCGACATCAGGACCGACTACGCCCTGATCGTGATCGGCGTGGCCGCCGCCGTGTGCGCGTTCATCTACCTGATCCTGGTTTGATCAACGCTTAAGATCACGGCTCGAATCGTTCCCAATCTCGGAATATGTCCGCCGCGGCGGCGACAAGGTTCAGACAATCCTAAAATTTTATATGGCATTTGCGCGGGTGTCCCCCGCGCCGTCCGGCTTTGGCCGGAACCCCGTCAAGGAGAATGCACCCGCCGCCCAGCATCCACATCCCGCATGTGGGAATCGTGCATAAGGCACCTTCACCCTTCCACCTCGCCTGCGAGTGGCGCCTTATCGCCCCCCGCTTCCGGGATTCTTTCCGGAGTCCAAAAACGCCAAAAAGCGAAGCATATTCCGAGATCATGGCCTTGACTGATTCGAACGTCCTCAAGCTCGCCCCCGACGCGGGAACTCCGGCCTATCGGAGCGCCCCGCACAATATCGAGGCGGAGCAGAGCCTGCTGGGCGCGATCCTGGTCAACAACGACGCGTTCTACCGGGTTTCCGACTTCCTGGAGCCGAAACACTTCTTCGAACCGCTCCATCAGACCATTTTTGAGACCGCCGGCAGCCTGATTCGAATGGGCAAGGTGGCCACGCCCGTCACGCTGAAGACGTTCCTGCCGGCCGACACCGACATCGGCGGCATGACGGTTGGCCAATACCTCGCCCGCGTGGCGGCGGAAGCCACCACGATCATCAACGCGCAGGATTACGGCCGCACGATCTACGACATGGCGCTGCGCCGGGACCTGATCCGGATCGGCGAGGACATGGTCAACGTCGCCTTCGACGCACCAGTGGACTTTGCCCCGCGCGCGCAGATCGAGGACGCCGAGCGCCAGCTCTACGAACTCGCAGAATCCGGCCGCTACGAAGGCGGCTTCCAGCGCTTCTCACAGGCGATGAAAATCGCTCTCGACATGGCCGCCAATGCGTACCAGCGCGACGGCAAACTGTCAGGTATATCCACCGGCCTGCGCGATCTCGACTCGAAGATGGGCGGCCTGCAACGGTCCGACTTGATCATCCTGGCCGGTCGTCCCGGCATGGGCAAAACCTCGCTTGCGACCAACATTGCCTACAACATTGCGAGAGCCTACCAGCCGGAAACCAAGGCCGACGGCACCACGACAGCCGCCAATGGCGGCGTCGTCGGCTTCTACTCCTGCGAAATGTCGGCAGAGCAGCTCGCCACCCGTATTCTCGCAGAGCAAACCCGCATTGCCTCGAGCATGATCCGCCGCGGCGGCATCAACCAGCAGGAGTTCGACAAGATCCGCGACTATACGATCGAGCTGGAGCACCTGCCGCTCTATGTCGACGAGACCGGCGGCCTTTCGATCTCGCAGTTGACGGCGCGCGCCCGGCGGCTGAAGCGCCAGAAGGGTCTCGACGTCATTGTCGTCGACTACATCCAGCTGCTTCAAGGCTCGGGCAAGCGTGGCAACGACAATCGCGTCCAGGAAGTCACGGAAATCACCACCAACCTGAAGGCGCTCGCAAAAGAGCTCAATGTTCCGGTCGTCGCGCTGTCACAGCTTTCGCGCCAGGTCGAAAATCGCGACGACAAGCATCCGCAATTGTCCGATCTGCGCGAATCCGGCTCGATCGAGCAGGACGCGGACGTGGTGCTGTTCGTGTATCGCGAGGAATATTATCTGCAGAACAAGGAGCCCAAACCCGGTACGCCCGAGCACGAGAAGTGGAAACTCGACATGGAGCTCGCGCACGGCAAGGCCGAGGTCATCATCGCCAAGCAGCGCCATGGACCGACGGGTACGGTGCCGCTGCAATTTGAGGGGCAATACACGCGATTCAGTGACCTCATTGAAGACGACAACCTGCCCTACCGCGCTTCGTAATTCTGACCCTCAGTGCGGTTGAACCGCAGCGTTCCGCCGCCTAAAATGTGGCATGAACATCGCCCCCGATCCCAAGTCCATCCCGCAAGGCACCGCGCTCACGCCTGAAGCGAACCAGCCCGCCACGATCGCGAGCAGCGCGACCGGCGTGCTGACCGTCGACCTCGACGCCATCGTCGCCAATTGGCGCAAGCTCGAGAAAACGGCAGTGCCGGCCGAATGCGCCGGCGTCGTCAAGGCGGATGCCTATGGCTGCGGCGCCGCCCAGGTCGCCGGGGCGCTTTCCCGGGCCGGCTGCAAGACGTTTTTCGTGGCGACACTCGACGAGGCCCGCGTGGTCCGTGCCGCGGTACCGGCGGCGGCCGCGATCTACGTGCTCGACGGCTTCTTCCAGAACACCGGCGACGTCTACGCACAGATCGACTGCAAGCCCGTGATCGGCGATCTCAACGAACTTGCCGAATGGGACGTATTCTGCCGCCGTTCCGGCTGGTCGGGCGGCGCGGCCATTCATATCGATACCGGCATGAACCGGCTCGGCATGACGACAACCGAAGCGCAGGGCCTGATCCCGCGCATCAATGCCGGCGATCACGGCATCACGCTGGTAATGAGCCACCTCGCCTCCGCGGAAATGCTCCACAATTCGGCCAACGCCAGGCAACTCGCGGCCTTCCGGGAAATCGCGAGCCTTTACTCCGGCGTGCCGAAGTCGCTTGCGAATTCATCCGGTATTTTTCTCGGCGCCCAGTTCGTGTTCGACCTGGTGCGGCCGGGATGCGCCCTCTACGGCATCAATCCGACGCCCGAAGCCGACAATCCGATGCAGCCGGTCGTCGATCTGAAGGCGCGCGTCGTGCAGATCCGCAACGTCGAGCGCGGCGAGACCGTCGGCTATGGCGGGACCTGGACTGCGCGGCGCCCGACCCGAATAGCGCTCGTCTCGGCGGGCTACGCCGACGGATATTTCCGCGCGGCCAGCGCCAATGACGGCACCCGCGGCGCCGAAATCGTCGTCGCCGGCAAGCGCTGCCCGGTTGCCGGCCGTATCTCGATGGACCTCACCGCGGTCGACATCACCGACCTCGACAAGAATGCAGTCCGGCGCGGTCACATGGTGACGCTGATCGGCGAAGGCATCACGGTCGACGAACTGGCGCATCATTTCGGAACGATCGGCTACGAAGTGCTGACCAGCCTCGGCAAGCGCTACGCGCGGGTCTACAAGGGCGGCGCAGCGCCTGTGGCCGAACCCGTGGCAGAGCCGCCCACCGCATCCTGACAGGCGAGTGGCAGACCGACCAAAACCTGCAAAACAACCCCATGCAAAGTAGCTTTGCGGGAGTGGTGCCGCGGGCGCCGATCCGCCATTTGACATGTCGGGCAAATCAGCGGCACCCTGTTATCGTCACGCATGAAGATCGCGACTTTCAACATCAACAACATCAATCGTCGCCTGCCAAACCTGCTCGCGTGGCTCCGTGCGGCCAAGCCCGACGTGGTTGCCTTGCAGGAGCTGAAGGCGGCCGACAAGGAGTTTCCCGTCGCCGCGATCGAGAAGGCGGGCTACGGCGCGGTGTGGCGCGGGCAGAAAACCTGGAACGGCGTCGCCATCCTGGCGCGAAACGCCGAGCCGGTGCTGACGCGGACGGCCCTGCCCGGCGACCGCGAAGATCACGAGGCGCGCTACATCGAGGCTGCCGTCAACGGCATCATCGTCACCAGCATCTATTTGCCGAACGGCAATCCGCAGCCCGGGCCTAAATTCGATTACAAGCTCGACTGGTTCAGGCGGCTGCGGTCCCATGCCGGCAAGCTGCTCAAGCAGGACATCCCCGTGGTGCTGGCCGGCGACTACAACGTCGCGCCGACCGAGCTCGACATCTACCCGACGAAGTCCTGGGACAAGGACGCGCTGATCCAGCCAAAGAGCCGCGCCGCCTTCAAGGCGCTGGTGGCGCAGGGCTGGACCGACGCGATCCGGACGCTGCATCCGAAAAAGCCCATGTTCACGTTCTGGGACTACAAGCGCAACCGCTGGCCGCGCGATGCCGGCTTGCGACTCGATCATCTGTTGCTGAGCCCGGTGCTGGCGCCGCGGCTGATCAAGGCCGGCGTCGACCGCAAGATACGCGGTGACGAAGGCGCCAGCGATCACGCGCCGGCGTGGATCGTGCTGAAGTAGATTTGCGCCGGCCCTAGACTAGCCGCCAAATTTCTTGCGCAGCATGACGCCGAGAATGTTGGAATAGTCGTCGGTCCACAAAGCGCTTGTCTGGTCCGGATGCAACCGTGTCCAGCTTCCGGCAACGCTTCCGATGTCGCGGGCCTCGCGCGCCAGCACGACGACCCTGGCATTGGCAGCGAACGTCGTTATAAAGCTACCCGCCCTGTCGTCTTCGCGGAGAAAAGTCATCAGCCCCTGCGACCGGGCGACGTTCGCCACCACAGGCGCGAGATCGAGGTGACGGTTGGAAATGTGCGCGACGATCACGCCGCGGGGCGAGAGTTTCGAAAGATATCCCGCCAGGGCTTCGCGCGTGAGCAGGTGCACAGGTATGCTATCGGACGAAAAGGCATCCAGAACGATCAGGTCATAGCGATCGGGCGCCGCTTCCAGCGTCAGGCGCGCATCGCCAACCACCACGGGCGCGTCGGGCGCGCAGCTCGACAGGAACGTGAAGAGGCGCGGATCACGCGCCATGCGGATCACCACCGGATCGATCTCGAAGAAAGTCCATGCCTCGCCTGCCTTGCAATGGCAGGCCAGCGACCCCGTACCGAGCCCGACAACGGCAACACGCCCGAGACCACCATGGGCGGCACGCGTGGCGCCGATGGCTTCGGCCAGCGGACCTCCCGAATAGTAATAAGTCAGCGGTGTCGGAGGAGGCCCTTCGACCGGCGCACCGTCGTCGTTGCGCAGCCGCTGAGCGCCGTGGATCGTGGTGCCGTGATAGAGGATGCGAGCTTTACCGTCGGCAATTTCGGCAACCCTGTGGACGCCGAAAAAACTGCGGGCCGTTTCGATCGGCGCTATCCCGGGGCGCCACAAGGCGGTGATCGCAAAGCTCATGACCACGAGCCCGAAGAA
>DAIMKE010000527.1:0-5021 GCA_036721875.1 Bradyrhizobium sp.
GTATTGAAGCGCATCACCATCCGCGGCTCCATCGTCGGAACGCGCAAGGATCTCGCCGAGGCCGTACAGTTCGCAACCGAGGGCAAGGTGAAGGCGCACATTCACAAGGCGAAACTTGAGGACATCAACACCATCTTCAGCGACCTCGGAAGCGGTAAGGTCGATGGCCGCATGGTCATGACCCTCTGAAAGGGAGCGGGCCTGGACACAGCCCCCGGCCTTTATCGAAGCGGGCAGGGCTCTGCGGGAACGATTGGTGTACCCTCGGCGAACGAGCTGCTTGCCGTTCCAGCGCAGCAATACGAAAGCGCGTTCGCGACCACATTGGGCGGCCGGACATTCCGGCCTAACTATGTCAGCGCGAGCAACGGTCGTGGAGCCGGTCAAGATCATCAATCCAGACGCGAATGAGCCAGCGCGCGGGACCTTCGCTCAAATTTTCGGCCCGTCCGATCTCGCTATCTCACCGGCACACTTCAACCCGGCGAAAACGCACGCGCCCATCGGGGCCCACAACGCGACGCCTCGCGAGATAACAGTCGCCACCAACATCATAGCCGTAAGCACCGTAATAGGGGTAGCCGTAACCCCCGTAGCCATAACCGGGGTAGAAGCCGTATCCGCCAAAGCCAAGGCCCCCATAGTACCCATAACCGCCAAATCCACCATGCCCGCCAAATCCATGGCCTCCAAACCCGCCGCCGCGGCCGCCGAAACCACCACCATGCCCCCCGAATCCGCCGCCGTGGCCTCCAAAGCCACCGCCGTGCCCTCCGCCGCCATGCTGCGCCGCAGCCGGTTGCACATCGCTCATGAACGCAGCGCTCACCAAGAGTCCTGCAAGCGTCACTGACCTGAGCCCCAACTTTCATCCACCGATGAGTAGAGTCCCGGTGACATTTGAGCCCAATGGGCTCGGTGAAGCAACGGGGTGGGGCGCGGAGCCCCCGGCATAGCGCAGCGCCTCGCCCCGTTGCGGTCGGCAAGCACTGCGATCGATGAATTCGCTCGGCGTGAGATCGCCGAGCGAACTGTGTGGGCGAACGTTGTTGTAGTCGTCCTTCCATGCAGCCAGAACGGCGTGAGCCTGTGAGAGCGAGGTGAACAGCGTCTCGTTGAGCAACTCGTCGCGTAGCCGGCCGTTGAAGCTCTCGATGAAGGCGTTCTGCGTTGGCTTGCCGGGCGCAATGTAGTGCCACTCGATCCGGATCTCCTGGCACCAGCGCAGAACCGCCATACCGGTGAACTCGGTGCCGTTGTCTGAGACACACATGGCCGGACGGCCACGCCGGGCGACGATCGCCTCGAGCTCGCGCACGACACGCAAGCCGGGTAAGGAAGTGTCGGCGACCAGCGCCAGGCATTCGCGGGTAAAGTCGTCGACGACCGAGAGAATGCGGAAGCGCCGACCATCGACGAAGGCATCCGACAGAAAGTCGAGGCTCCAGCGCTGGTTCGGCCGCTGCGGGATCGTCAGCGGCGCCCGTGTGCCAAGTGCCCGTTTACGGCCGCCACGCCGGCGGACCTGCAGCCGTTCCTCGCGATACAGACGTCGAAACTTCTTGTGGTTCATGACCAGCCCCTCGCGGCGCATCAGCACGAGCAGGCGGCGATAGCCGAACCGTCGGCGGACTGCCGCCAGCTCGCGAAGGCGGGCACGCACGGCGGCATCGGCCGGCCGGCTGCTTCGATAACGGAACGAGGTGCGATCCACCCCGAGCACCGCACACGCCCGTCGCTCGCTCACCTCGAACGCACTCTGCAGGTGAGCGACGGCCTCTCGCCTGGCGGCGGGCGTCACCATTTTTTTGAAGCGACGTCCTTGAGCATGGCATTGTCGAGCATCGCTTCAGCCAAAAGCTTCTTTAGCTTCGCATTCTCGTCCTCCAGCGCCTTCAGCCGCTTGGCGTCGGACACTTCCAGGCCGCCGTACTTCGCCTTCCACTTGTAGAAGGTCGCACTGCTGATCCCATGCTTGCGGCAGACGTCAGCCGTCGCAGCCCCTGCCTCCTGCTCTCGCAAAATCCCGATGATTTGTTCTTCGGTGAACCGGCTCTTCTTCATCGTCCATCCCCCAATCCGGGTTATGGACTCTACCCATTTTTGGAGGAAATACCGGGGCTCAGGTCATCACCAATTGCGCAGTTCGTCTGAAATTTCTCATCACCGTTCCTTTCACAACGTCACCTTCAGTCCGAGAACGCGATTATTGCTGTGAAGTTGCATCGGGCGGGCCATGCCGACGCACAATCGTCGTCATCATCAGCGCTTTGCGCCTGATCCAAAAAAACACCGCCTGTTTGCTGGCTATCAGGCCGAGGGCACGCGAGGGGCGGCAAAGTGGCAGGTGCCAGAGCAATTCGGGTCGACGACCAGGCTGTCTCAGTGACGCTCGGATGGCTAAATGGATTGCGCCGGAACCAACTTTCATCACCACGGCGAAGCCCGCGCAACACCTCACCCACGATTACTGCTCCTTTTTTGGCCCCATGTGGTGCGGTACATCGGTCTTGGGTCCACCGCCACAATGGTGGCTGCCGCCCGATGCGGGCTTCGAGCCGGTGCTCTTCTTCCCCATATGGCGCGGGACCTCCGTTCGGTCCACCTGAGTAATGATGGCCGTTCTTCTCAGCCGTAGAGCTCGTCTGCGCCAGGGCCGGGAGAGCAGCGAAGGACATCACAGCGGCTAGGAGCAGCTTGCGGGCATTAATTCCTGTTGCTCCTATGACTGGTCCAAAGGCAATCAAACCAGATGTCTGATCCAGAAACAATCAAGCCTGAAACAAGGACGCAGTGGTTGAGCCAGATCAAGGACCGCGACCTACGACCTGAGTCAATAATGTAAGCACGATCTGGCGCGACGAGCCGTACCAATCTTCTTGTTAAACCAAGCATGGCCTTGCCGTAGCTTCAAATGCGATCGGCAAGCCGCACCGTTGCCTGCGGGTACCTGCAACGGCCGCTCTCGAGACCAGATTCAGATATTGATTCTTGTCGGGTAACGCGGGCATCCGGCGATGTCGCACGAATTCTTGCGACCTCGTTTCTGATAGTTGTCCTCAGTACATATGCTACGCAACCAACGGGATGAAATCGGCGATCGCTGCGCAAAGTTTGCCGACGAGTTGACCGGATTTGGCAACCGGCACACGGCCGAGCTCATAGTGAAGTTCACGGCGACTGTGATTGGCTGACACAGTCGTAGCTCTGTTGCTCTGCGATTTCTCTTAAGCGTTCACCAGACGTTGATTAGCCACTATCAAGCGGCCTACCGCGCTTTTCGGATGTTCGTGATCATCACTGCGTTTTTCAGCCTGGCTGCCTCAAATTCCACTAGATCTCCCGGTCGCAAGCCCTTTAGCATGCGACGGTTCGTGACGTGGAAGGGCATTTCCATTGCCAGCATCCGGATGCTGCCATCGGCGCTCTTCATCTCCTCGGTCATGATGGCGACCGAAGCTGCACCGGGACCCATATCGACAGCTTGGACCTGGCCCCTCGCATGCACGTGCCCCGATGGAGATACAAGGTAATTGTGTTCCCGATCGAGCTTGTCCATCCACTCGCTTGGCGTCGGTGTAAGGATCTGGGCGGCTGCAGGCCTAAGAAAGATCGCGAGCCCAAACGAGCTATGCCTGAATCTGGGTGACGGAGCCGATCAGGCGGCGTGGCTTTGCTGGGGCGGAATGACCTCGATGCCGTCGGCGAATCTGGCACCGGCGATGATCTTCGGCAACTGATTTGTGCCTTTCAATCGACGCCAGGTTTTCGAGGCTGCATCGATCAGCTTGAACACCATCAGCCTGGCCGTCTGTGGCGACAACGATCCCTTGGTCCGAACCGTCCTGTGTCGCACTGTGGCGAACACGCTTTCGATCGGATTGGTGGTTCGCAGGTGGACCCAGTGCTCGGCAGGGAAGTCATAGAATGCCAGCAGATCCTCGCGATTCTTGATGAGGCAATCGACCGCGCGCGCATATTTTGCTCCGTATTTCTCGGCGAAGGCTTCGAGTGCAAGCTCCGCGGCAGCCCCGTGTGGGGCCATGGAGATGTCCTGCAGGGCTTTCTTCATGCCGCTCTGCACGGAGCTCGGAACCTTGTTGAGCACGTTGACGGTCTTGTGCTGCCAGCAGCGCTGCCGCCGCGTGCCGGGGAAGACTTCGTCCATCGCCTTCCAGAAGCCGAGGGCGCCATCGCCGACCGCCAGTTCAGGCGCAGCCTGCAGTCCGCGCCGGCGAATGTCGATCAGAAGCTCGCGCCAGCTCTGGGCGCTCTCGCGCACGCCGACCTGAAAGCCGATCAGCTCCTTCTTGCCCTTGGGCGTCGCGCCGATCAAAACCAGCATGCATTCGCTGTGGTCCTCCATCCGGGCCTGCAGGAAGACGCCATCAGCCCAGACGTAGACATAGCGCCGCGTCGACAGATCGCGCTTCTGCCAGCGCTCGTACTCGCCCTGCCATTGCGCCTTCAGGCCTGAGATCACCGATGGCGACAGGTTCGGCGCATCCTGGCCGAGCAGCGCCGAGAGCGCTTCCTGGAAATCGCCGGTCGAGATGCCGCGCAAATAGAGGATCGGCAGCAGGGCATCCAGGCTCTTCGTCCGCCGCGCCCACAGCGGCAGGATCGCCGAGGTGAAGCGGATCCGATCAGCTCCGCTCGCACCGCGGTCTCTGACCTTGGGCCGGGCGACCTCGATCGCGCCGATCCCCGTGGCAATCTTACGCGCAGGCCCAAAGCCGTGCCGCACCACCCTGGCACGGCCATCCGGCAGCTTCAGCTCCGCCGTCGTCTCCAGAAATGCCTGCAACTCGATCTCGACGGCCCGGGCGAGCAGCTCACGGGCTCCGTTCCGCAGAATTTCTGTCAGTGGATCGTCAACCGCAGACGGCTGACGGAAGGGCAGGATGTTGGTAGTCTCGTTCATGGCGTATCGCTCTCCTTGAGAGGTTCTGGCAGGCTCGACACCCGCCTCGATACGCCGCCTCTCTCAACCCGTCATCACCCACTTTCCCGCATAGCTC
>DAIMKE010000528.1:0-5011 GCA_036721875.1 Bradyrhizobium sp.
CCCGCCGCAGATCAAGATCAGCGTCAACGGGAGCGGCTGGCATGAGTCCGACATCGTCAGCTGGATCGCAGACCCCGTCGCTTGGCGACCGAAGCGCACGTTCGATGAAGTCAGGTGAGGCCGCTAGCAACAGTCCCGTTGCTGGCGGCGAGCCATCGGACCAGACCAGCGTCAGACCCTCAAGGCCGAGCCGCTGCGCGGCGACGCCGACGCGACGGCCTTGACCGCCTGAGGCCGGTCCGGTTTGGCCTCTCCGAGCAACAAAGGCGGATTGGGGGCGCACAGCGCTCCCAACCCGGACGGCCATGCGTGCACCAGCCATGTGTTTGGCAGCGCTGCGGCAACGCCCACGCCGTACACAGCAAGGCTCCAAAAAAGCCGCAAGTCTACCGGGCTGCGTGAACGCAAGATGACGCCGGAGATCGCCGCCGAGGCTATGCGCGCCATCGCGCGGAAATCGTGCGCGTCATCGAGCAAGGCAGGTGGCGTCGCGCCCTGCCCGACCTCAAAGTCCGCGGAGGGACGCCATGGCGCAGGACAGCGTGGACTTGGGTTGTTCATTTGCGCCAAGACGCGTGACACTATGCGTACCATGGCTCAGCCTCGCAAATCCCAGGACCAGATTTCGACGAACGAGGCAGCGTCGAGTATGGAAAACGATAGGTGTGCCGGAGTTGATCAGATCGATCCTTCGGCCCTGGGTTTTACGAAAATAGCGTACGCGGTCGACGAGACACTTGAGCTGCTCAGTATCGGCCGCACTGCGCTGTACGCAGCGGTCAAGCGAGGTGACCTCAAACGCGTCAAGTTCGGCAAGAAGACGTTGTTTTACGCCGCCGACCTTGCCGCGTTTCTGGCACGGCTCAGGCGCCTTAGCGAATCTGACGAGAGCCGGGCAGATCACGGCCTTCGCTAGAATTTTTACCTCAGCAACAAAAGATTGACCTTCCAGCCTGCCGCCGAAGTACACCAACTCTGAGAACGGTTGGTAGCAACGCCGTCGCGATATGCGATTTCGATCAAACCGCTGTCGAGCAACCGGCTGATCCTTCGCACCGCCCAATCGACGAATGCAACAACGTCAGGAACGCTCTTACATCCTTGCGGATAGTCAGCAGTGGCACGCAGTGCGGCTACTGACTACGTAACGTGGATGTCAGATCGGTCTTTCTCTCAGAAATTTTTGTTGGTCTTTTTGTTGGTACTCGTCGAATCAGCTTCCTGGTAAATCCATGAAACATATAAAGAAACGGCGCTTCATATGGCCGCTGCCGGGCCCACCACGAAAATCAATGGCTCAAACCCAGCTATCTTGCACGCCGCCATGGCTGCACCGGAACGCGCTCCTTCGTCGCTGATTTCCTCGACAGCCGACTGGCGCTTCTCGTTCGTGCTGGCCATGGTCCACGCTTTCCGTCGCCAACGGGGCGGCCTTGTCGCACGATTGGGGCGGCCTAGGATTCGGATATCTGATCGCGCAATCCGCCCATTGCTCTGCTCACAGATCCTCTTCGGGCATTCCCGCGCATGGCATTCCCCGCGAAAATGAGACGCTTGGATATGGGCGGTTTCAGCTTTGGGCTGCAGCTTTCGCGGTAAGGCGCGGCCGGAGGGGCGCGCCAGGATGCGCGCATGGGGAAGGTCCGGCGTGAGACCGGATTCTCCCTTTCGCGTCAGAGGGAGGAACAACAATGCGCAAGTCACTGCTCGGCGCGGCCGCGGCGGCCGCCCTTTTGCTGCCCGGCTCAGCTCTCGCCCAAAGCGGCACCATCAAGATCGGCATTCTGGTCGCGCTGGAAGGCGCCTTCGCAACCGGTGGCCAGGACGGTGTCCGCAATGTCGAACTGGCTCTCAAGCAGGTCAACAACACCATCGCCGGCAAGAAGATCGAAACCGTCGTTGCCCCGACGGACACCAAGCCTGACACGACGGTCCGCATGGCTCGCAAGCTGGTGGAGCAGGACAACGTCGACTTCATCATCGGCCCGCTTTCCGGCTCGGAAGGCATCGCCATGCGCGATTTTGCCAAGACCATCCCCGGCAAGGTGGTGATCAACGGCATTTCCGGCGCGCTCGAGACGACGTGGGTCGATCCCGCGCCGAACTTCTACCGCTTCAACCTCGACGGCTCGCAATGGGGCTTCGGCCTCGGCAACTACGTCGTGAAGACGAAGGGCTGGAAGCGCGTGGCCACGATCGCAGCCGACTACTCGTTCGGCTACACCAACTTCATGGGCTTCGCGGTGGACTTCTGCAAATCGGGCGGCGACATCGTCCAGCGCTTCTGGCAACCGCTCGGCCAGTCCGATTTCGGCGGGATCATCGCGCAGATGCCGGACAATGTGGATGCGATCTACCTGGGCCTGGGCGGCACGGATGCGATCAACTTCCTCAACCAGTATCAGCAGGCCGGTGAAAAGACCCGCCTGATCGGCGGCACCATCATGGCCGACCAGACGGTGCTGACGGCGAAGGGCAAGGCGAAAGATGCGCTGAAGGGCACGCCGACTTCGGGCCCCTTCGCCGCCGACAATACCGACCCGGCCTGGACCTCATACGTGAAGCTCTATCAGGACAGCTTCCCCGCCGACAAACGCCTGCCCTCGCCTTCGCTGTTCGGCCTCGGCTACTACGTCGCCACGCTCGCGGCCATCAAGGGGCTCGAAGCGGCTGGCGGCGATCTCTCGAACGGACAGGCGAAGTTCAAGGAAGCGCTGAACAAGCTTCAGCTCGCCAGCCCGATCGGCAAGATCACGCTGAACGAGAACCGGCAGGCGACCGGAACCGTGTTCGTCAACGAAGTGGTCGATGGACCGGACGGCAACATGACCAGCAAGATGGTCGCCAAGACCGAGAACGTGAACCAGACGCTCGGCATGACGGCGGATCAGTTCCGCGCCATCGGACTGCCGTCGCGCACCGTGGTCGACTGTCCCAAGCTGCGCGCAGGCGGCTGAGCGGTCGTCGCCCTGCGTCCTCCAACGCGGCCGGCGCATCTAGCCGGCCGCCCTCTCCTTCGGAAAATCCGCCACCCGCGGATTCCATCTAGCCGTGCGCCGAGAGCATCTCCGATGACCTTGATCGGCTACCTGACACGCACGCATTTCGCAGAAGCTGCGATCGAGGACGCGCTTCCGGAGGAAGTGGGGCCGCTCGCTCGGGCGCTGGCGCTCGTCGACGACGAGCCTGCAAGCATGGCCGTTTGCACGCGCGTGCAGGAGTCACTCGGCCAAACCACGATCAGCCTGGCGCGGGTTGGTCGAGCCACGCCTCCCGGAAACGCAACGTCAAGGATCCTGGACGCCTTGAGCGACATCCGCACAAACACGCTCATCGCCGTGGGCGGAGCTGCAGCCGTCGGACAGGCGCGGCTTGCCGCCGAGCACGCCTTGCGGCGCGGCGACCGTCTTGCGCTGATCGCCGTTCCGGCCAGCCTTTGCGATTTCGGGCTGGCGCGGCGGGTGCGCGTCGGACAAGGCCAGACGGTGACCTGCCCTCGCCCCGACCGGGTCATCGCCGATCCGACGGTGCTCGAGGGAGCGCCCTCCCATCATCTCGCGGCGGCCGCCATGGAGGTGCTGGTCCATGCCATCGAGGCCTACGCCAGCCCGGTCTACCACCCGCCGGCAGACGCCCTCGCACTGGAGGGCACGAGGCAGCTGACGCGCTGGCTACCGGTCGCGCTCGCCTCGCCCACCGATCGCGAAGCGCAGCGCGAATTGATGGCTGCGGCATTGACGGCCGGGCTCGCGCTGGAAAAAGCGGTCGGCGGGGTCGATGCGCTTGCCCATCCGATCAAGGCTGAACTCGGCCCCGGCGTCCTGCATGGCGATCTCCATGCGCCGTTGATGGCGGCGATGGCCGACTTCAACGCCGAAGCCGTGGGCGATCGCTACGCCGCCATGGCCGAAACATTCGCCCGGAAAACGCAGGCGCCGCGCTTCAGCGCCGAAATTGGCGCTTTTGCCCGCGCCATCGGCATGCCGACATCCCTGCGCGAGATCGGCATCGATCCGTCCCGGTTCGACCGGTTTGCCGAGATGGCAGCGAACGACCCGGGTGCCCTGCTCAATCCCCGACGGCTGACCCCCGGCGACTGCCGCCGCATCCTCGAGGCCGCCTGGTGAGTACGAAACAGGACACATCCGGCACGCGGCAAACGGCCTCCTCCGGCGGCGCCGAGGCGATTTGCCTGTTGCCACGGCACGATCTCCCTATAAATTCGACGACAACCGCGCACAATGATGGGCGGGGAGGAAACCGATGAGTATTGCGCACGCGGTCGCACATGGTGCGTTCGGCCGCGCTTGTCTTTACGAGCTGGATCGCCCCATGGCGCCACATGCCCATCGCGAGGGGCATCTGATCTTTCACGTCAGCGGCCCGGCCGCCAGTGTGGTCATCGACGGCAAACCCCTGCCGCTTTCGTCCGCGAACGCCACCGCCATCAGTCCGTGGCAGCCGCACTACTTTTCGCCCATCGACCGTCGCGAGCCAACGCTGACGCTCGTCCTCTACATTCGCCCGGGCTGGTTCGCCGATGCGAGCCACACCGCCTTCGAAATCCTGCGCTTCGGCAGACCAGCCGTCGAAATGAGCGATCACATCACCCTGCTTGCTTCGGAAACCGCGCGGCTGCTCGCCGCCCATGGCGGCAGCGACGGCTCGTTCGAAGACCGGCTCAGCGCCCTCACCCAGGCGGCTTTCGATCAAACCTGGCAATGGACCAGCGCGGGCGACAGGCCGGCTGCCCCGTGCTCGGTATTGCGCGATTTCCGTCTGCGGCGGGCGATCAACCTGCTGAGCGAAAGGCTCGGCGATCCCGTCGACCTTGCCCAGATTTCGCGGAGCTCCGGGCTTTCGCGCCCGCATTTCTTCAAGCTGTTTCGCGAGCAGATGGGGCTGCCCCCCACGATTTTCCGGAACGCCCTGCGCATGGAGTGCGCGATCGAGCGATTGGCCAAGGGCGTGGAGACGGTTTCCGAAATCGGCCTCGACCTCGGCTTTGCGA
>DAIMKE010000529.1:0-5004 GCA_036721875.1 Bradyrhizobium sp.
GAGCTCAACGGCGCCTCCGGCATTCTCAATTTCGAATCCACCAGGGACTCGCTGGGGCAGGTCGAAATCATCGCCAACTTCGTGCCGGGAACGGAAACCGGCGCAGCCTCGGTGGAAGTGCAGAACCGCCTCAAGCGCGTCGAGGCGCGGCTGCCGCGCGCGGTGATCCAGCAGGGCATCCTGGTCGAGGAAGCTTCGAGCGCCGTGCTGCAGATCATTACGCTGAACTCGACCGACGGCTCGCTCGACGAAATCGGCCTCGGCGATTTCATGATCCGCAACGTGCTCGGCGAAATCAGGCGCATTCCCGGCGTCGGCCGCGCAACGCTCTATTCGACCGAACGGTCGCTGCGGATCTGGATCGATCCGGCAAAACTGGTCGGCTACGGCCTCACGGCCGACGACGTCAACAAGGCGATCACGGCCCAGAACGCCCAGGTCGCCTCGGGCAGCGTCGGCGCGGAGCCGAGCACGCCGGAACAGAAGATTTCGGCGCTGGTGCTGGTCAAGGGTCAGCTCTCCTCGCCCGAGGAGTTCGGCGCCATCACCCTGCGCGCCAATCCGGACGGATCGACGGTCCGGCTGCGCGACGTCGCCCGCATCGAGATCGGCGGCCTGAGCTACCAGTTCAACACGCGGCTCAACGGCAAGCCGACCGCGGGCTTGTCGGTGCTGCTGTCGCCGACCGGCAACGCGCTCGCCACCGCAAGCGCCGTCGAAGCCAAGATGAAGGAACTGTCGAAGTTCTTTCCCGCCAATATCGGCTATGAGATTCCCTACAACATCACGCCCGTCGTCAAGGCCTCGATCAACAAGGTGTTGATGACGCTGGTCGAGGCGGTGGTGCTGGTTTTCATCGTGATGTTCCTATTCCTGCAGAACATCCGCTACACCATCATCCCGACCATCGTGGTTCCGGTGGCGCTGCTCGGCACCTGCGCGATGCTGATGGCGGTCGGCTATTCCATCAACATGCTGACCATGTTCGGCATGGTGCTGGCGGTCGGTATCCTCGTCGACGACGCCATCGTCGTGGTGGAGAACGTCGAGCGCATCATGGCGGAGGAGGGCCTGCCGCCGAAGGAAGCCACCCGCAAGGCGATGTCGCAGATCACCAGCGCCATCATCGGCATCACGCTGGTGCTGATGGCGGTGTTCGTGCCGATGGCGTTCTTCCCGGGATCGGTCGGCATCATCTACCGCCAGTTCTCGGTCACCATGGTCTCCGCTATCGCCTTCTCGGCGCTGCTGGCGCTGTCGCTGACTCCGGCGCTGTGCGCCACGATCCTGAAGCCGGTCGAGGCCGGCCACGGCCATGCCCGCAAGGGTGTGTTCGGCTGGTTCAACCGCGTGCTCGAGAGCGGACGCAGCGGCTATACGCGCACCGTCAAGGGATCGCTGAAGCGCACCGGGCGCCTGATGCTGATCTACGTAGCACTTCTGATCGGGCTCGGCTGGGCCTTCGTGCGGCTGCCCGGCGGCTTCCTGCCCGTCGACGACCAGGGCTTTATCACCACCGACGTGCAGACGCCGTCTGATTCCTCATATGCCCGCACCGAGGCCGCGGTCGAAGCGGTAGAGAAGTATCTGCTCAATCGTTCGGGCGTCGAGGACGTGACGTTCCTGACCGGCTTCAGCTTCCTCGGCCAGGGCATGAATACCGCGCAGGCCTTCATCTCGCTGAAGGATTGGTCGGAGCGCGGCAAGAAGGATTCGGCCGCGGCGATCGTCGCCGACATCAACCGCGATCTGTCGTCGATCCGCGATGCCAAGATCTCCGCGCTGCAACCGCCGCCGATCGACAATCTCGGCAACTCCTCGGGCTTTTCGTTCCGCCTGCAGGATCGTGGCCAGAAGGGCTATGCGGCGCTGGTCGCCGCCGCCGACCGGCTGATCGCGGAAGCCAACGCCAGCCCCGTGCTGCAGAAGGTCTATGTCGAAGGCCTGCCGCCGGCGCCGCAGGTCAACCTGATGATCGACCGTGAGAAGGCCGGCGCATTCGGCGTCACCTTCGAGGACATCAACCAGACGATTTCGACCAACCTCGGTTCGAACTACATCAACGACTTCCCGAACCGCGGGCGGATGCAACGCGTCATCGTGCAGGCGGATCGCGGCAGCCGCATGAACGCCGACGACATCCTCAACTACAACGTCAAGAACAGCCGCGGCCAATTGGTGCCGTTCTCGGCCTTCGCCACCGTGCAGTGGCAGAAGGGGCCGACCCAGATCGCGGGCTTCAACTATTATCCCGCGGTGCGCATCTCCGGCGAAGCCAAGCCCGGCTTCACCTCGGGCGATGCCATCAACGAGATGGAGCGGCTCGCGAACAGGCTGCCGCGCGGCTTCGGTTACGACTGGACCGGACAATCGCTGCAGGAGAAACTCTCCGGCTCGCAGGCGCCGTTCCTGCTCGGCCTCTCGGTGCTGGTGGTGTTCCTGCTGCTCGCCGCCCTCTATGAGAGCTGGACCATTCCGCTCGCGGTGCTGATGACGATACCGCTCGGCATCTGCGGCGCCGTCATCGCCGCCAGCATGCGCGGCCTGTCGAACGACGTCTATTTCACCGTCGGCCTGATCACCATCATCGGGTTGGCGGCCAAGGACGCCATCCTCATCATCGAGTTCGCCAAGGACCTGCGCGCGCAGGGCAAGCCGCTGATCGAGGCGACCATCGAAGCGTGTTCGCTGCGCTTCCGCCCGATCCTCATGACCGGTCTCGCCTTCGTCTGCGGCGTGCTGCCGATGGCGATTGCCACCGGTGCCGGCGGCGCCAGCCAGCAGGCGCTCGGCTCCATCGTCATGGGCGGCATGATCGCCGTGGTGATCCTGGCGTTGCTGATGGTGCCGGTGTTCTTCGTCGTCGTGCAGCGCGTGCTGGCGGGAGACCGGGAGCCGAAGGTAGCAAAGGAAGCGGCGAGCGAGCCGTATGGTCCGCCGGCGCCCGCCAAATCCTAACTCGTCATGCCCCGCGGAGGCGGGGCATCCAGTACTCCGCGACTGTGGTTTTCCGCAATGCTGGCCGCGGCGTACTGGATCATCCGCCTTCGCGGATGATGACAGGTGCATGTGGGTGCCGTGGAATATTAATAAAATTATTAGCTTGTGGTTATTTACCGCTATGTATGCGGAGATAGATCTTGCCGATGCGTCAAGTACGGCCCATATTCTCCGCATGGAGTGCGGAGAATGCCGACGTACATCTACGAGCTGCCTGACTGGCCGAGGTTCCACTGGAAGAGGCGGCTCTCGCCTATCAACTGAGCGCCGTGCGGCACAGGCAAGGGCGGTTGACCGGCCGGATGGAAGCGCTTGGCTTTCCTTTGCGGGAAGAAGCGGTTCTCGAAACCCTCACCCAGGATGTTCTCAAGTCCAGCGAGATCGAAGGCGAGATCCTCGACAGGGATCAAGTGCGCTCTTCCATCGCCCGGCGCCTGGGGGCCGACGCGGGAGCGCTGCCGCCGGCCGATCGCAATGTCGAAGGTGTCGTCGAAATGATGCTGGATGCCACCCAAAGGTTCGACCAGCCCCTCAGCGTCGTCCGACTATTTGGCTGGCATGGCGCGCTCTTTCCAACCGGGCGCAGCGGTCTCAGGAAAATTAAAGTCGCCCAGTGGCGCGACAGGGAATCAGGGCCGATGCGCGTCGTCTCCGGAGGGTACGGCCGCGAGAAGGTTCATTACAAAGCGCCGGCTGCCGATCGGCTCGATGACGAAATGCAGGGCTTTCTCACCTGGTTCAATCATGAAGACAGGCTCGATCCCGTCGTCAAAGCCGCGCTCGCGCATCTGTGGTTCGTTACCATTCATCCCTTTGACGACGGCAACGGTCGCGTCGCACGGGCAATCGCCGACATGTTGCTTGCACGGTCGGAAGGCAGCCCACAGCGCTTCTACAGTATGTCGGCGCAAATCCAGCAAGAGCGGAACGCCTATTACGACATGCTCGAGACGACTCAGAAAGGTGAACTTGATGTCACCCGATGGCTTGAGTGGTTCCTGGCCTGCCTGGGTCGCGCCTTCGATGGCGCCGAAGCGATCCTGTCGAGCGTTTTCCGCAAGGCTGAATTCTGGAAGGTGCATGCGGCCACGTCTTTCAACGACCGTCAGCGCGATATTCTCAATCGTTTGCTCGAAGAATTCGAAGGGAAATTGACCTCGTCGAAATGGGCCAAGATCGAGAACTGTTCGGCTGACACTGCGCTGCGCGATATCAATGAACTCGTCGCGCACGGCATTCTTGCGAGAGATGACGCGGGCGGTCGAAGCACCAGCTATTCGCTCACGGAAATCAAGGCCGATCGCTGATCGGTCGGTTTGTCTGATGATGGAATTATGCCGCTGATTTGCCCGACACGTCAAACGTACGCTGCGGCACGCGGCCGAGCGCCGGGCTACTGTGCATGGGGTTGTTTTCGATGTTTTAGTTGGGACGGCGCAGACTCGCCCTATTTGTCGAGCGGCTTTAGTATCCGCACCAATTCCCCGTGCACGAACTCGTTGCCGCACACCACGTTCCCCGTCTTCAGCGCATCGTCGTTACCGCCGATATCGGAGATCGTGCCGCCGGCTTCGCGCACCATGATCTGTCCGGCGGCGATGTCCCAGGGCTGCAGGTTGCGCTCCCAATAGCCGTCGAGGCGGCCGGCGGCGACGAAGGCGAGGTCGAGGGAGGCGGCGCCGAAGCGACGGAAGCCTGCGACCTTGTTCTGCAGCGCCGCCATTTCATTGAGAGCCAGTTGGTGGTCGCCGCGACCGATATGCGGCAGGCCGCAGGCGATCACGCATTCATCGAGTCTGCGGCGGCCGGCGACGCGGAGCCGCTGGTCGTTGAGGAACGCGCCCTTGCCGCGCTCGGCGATGTAGAGCTCGTCGTTGGCGGGATTGTAGATCACGCCGGCGATGATGACGCCCTCGCGCGCAAGGCCGATCGAGATCGCGAATTGCGGGATGCCGTGCAGGAAGTTGGTGGTGCCGTCGAGCGGATCGACGATCCAGGTGTGGC
>DAIMKE010000530.1:0-4996 GCA_036721875.1 Bradyrhizobium sp.
AAAAAGCCTCGATCCCACCGCCACCAAGGCGGTGGAGGACATCATCCGCGCCGTCAGCCAACGCAACATCAAGGTCGTGATGGCGACCCACGATCTCGGCGAGGCGCGGCGTCTGGCCGGCGACATCGTCATGCTTCACCGCGGCCGCGTCGTGGAGAGCGGCCCCGCCGCGTCGTTCCTCGACACGCCGCAAACCGCCGAGGCGAGGGCGTTCCTTGCCGGCGAACTGCTTATTTGACAGGAGAGAAAATGAACATGCTCACTCGCCGCCTGCTGATCGCCGCCGCCGCCAGCCTTGCAATCACCGGCAGCGCGCTCGCGCAAGACAAGTCCATCGTTGTGGCCTCGACCACTTCGACGCAGGATTCCGGCTTGTTCGGGCACATCCTGCCGATGTTCAGGGCCAAGACGGGAATCGACGTCAAGGTGGTCGCGCAAGGCACCGGCCAGGCGCTCGACACCGCGCGCCGTGGTGATGCCGATGTCGTGTTCGTCCACGCCAAACCCGCCGAGGAAAAATTTCTGTCCGAAGGGTTTGGCGTCAAGCGCTATCCCGTCATGTACAACGACTTCATCCTGATCGGTCCGAAGAGCGATCCGGCCGGCATCAAGGGATCAAAGGACATTGTCGCTGCACTCGGCGCAATCAAGGCCAAGGGCGCCGATTTCATCTCGCGCGGCGACAAGTCGGGTACGCATCAGGCGGAACTCAACCTCTGGAAGGTCGCCGGTATCGACATCGCCAAGGATAAGGGGCCCTGGTACAAGGAGATCGGGCAGGGCATGGGCGCAGCGCTGAACACTGCGTCCGCCTCGAACGCCTATGTGCTCGCCGATCGCGGCACCTGGCTGTCGTTCAAGAACCGCGGCGACCTCGCGATTGCTGTCGAGGGCGACAAGCGGTTGTTCAACCAGTACGGCGTCATGCTGGTGAATCCGGCGAAGCACCCGAGCGTCAAGAAGGATCTAGGCCAGCAGTTCATCGATTGGCTGGTGTCGTCGGAGGGACAGAAGGCGATCGCCGACTACAAGATCAACGGCGAGCAGTTGTTCTATCCCAACGCCAACGACTCCGGCGCGTGATGCGGACGCGGCTTTCGGTTGTTCTCGCTGTTCTCGCGTTCACGACAGGCCCGGCGATGGCGGACGACACGGTACTGCTCCACGCCGCCGGCAGCCTGCGCGGCGCGCTAACCGAGGTGGCCAGGGGCTTCGAAGCCGCAGGCCTTGGCAAGGTGCAGACGAAATTCGGTCCGTCTGGTCTGCTGAAGAACGAGATCGCCGCGGGAGGCGCGGCCGAGGTGTTCGCATCCGCGAACATGGAGCATCCGCAAGCGCTGGCATCGGAGAAGCGCAGCGGGCCGGTGGTGCTGTTTGCGCGCAACAGGCTTTGCGCGCTGGTACGTCCGGGCCTCGAGGTGACGTCAGCATCGTTGCTGGCCCGGATGCTCGACCCGCAGGTAAAGCTCGGCACCTCGACGCCGAAGGCTGACCCGTCGGGCGATTACGCCTGGGAGGTGTTTCGGCGCGCCGACAAGATCAGTCCCGGCGCCTATGCCACGCTGGAGAAGAAAGCGCTGCAGCTCACCGGCGGCCCGTCGAGTGCGCCCGCGCCGCAGGGACGCTCGATCTATGGCGAACTGATCGCGCAAGGCGCCGCCGATATCTTCCTCACCTACTGCACTAACGCGCAAGCTGCACAGCAGGAAAATCCCGCGCAGCGGATCGTGCAACTGCCGGAAGAATTGTCTGTCGGTGCCGATTACGGACTGACCGTCGTGAACGGCGCGTCACCGCCCGCGTACAAGCTCGCACTCTTCATTCTTTCGTCGGAAGGCCAGCGCACGCTGGCGAAGCATGGCTTTGCTGCGCCGGCTCTGCCGCAATAGACGATTCGCGTCTTTTCCTGCAGAGCTAACTCATCGTTAATTCTCATGAACATGCGTTCAGGCTGCGGCCTTATTGTCGCATGCCGGAACGTCACAGCGATCGGACGGTTAAACTCCACACGTAGATGGAGTTTGATAATGAAGAAGCTTGCTATCGTATTGGCTGTCGGCGCGGCTGCCCTGATGGGAGGTTCCGCCGCCAACGCTGCCGATAATTCGGTGAAGGCGAAGCCCGGCGTCGCTCAATCCTCGACCGACATCAGCGCCCAGAAGCGCCACCGACATTGGCGCGGCCATCACCACCACCATCGCCATTGGGGCCACCGTCATCACCACCGGCCGCATTACAACAGCTACGGCTACGCCCCGCGTCACGGCTATTACGGTGGACCCCGCTATTACGGTGGCGGCCCCGGCGTCACCTTCAGCTTCGGCACCGGCGGCTACCGCGGCTGGTAAGTCCGAAACCGACAAATGCAAAAAGCCCGCAGCGATGCGGGCTTTTTCGTGTGCCGTTACTTCGTCCGGCCGCCGGAAGCCGAAGCAAAACGCACGACGGCTCGTTTCCCAGGCTTGCGTGAGCCCTTTGCCGCCATCACGACCGTCCTGCCGTTGATCTTGCGGGCCGCCGCGGCTGTGCGGTTTATCTGGTTCGCCGCAAGACGCAGCTTCTTGGCGGCTTCATTCTTCTTTTCGTCGGCACCGTCGGCTTCTGCCTTGCGCACCATCGCGCTGGCGGAAGCCGTCAGGTCGACAGGAATTTCGGCGACCTGTTCTTTCCGTGACAGACCGCCGACGCCCTCGCATGGCGCCTTGGCCGGCAGCTCGGTCGGCATCGGAATCGTATTCTCCTCATCCGTCCAGGCCTCGGCCTTGTGGCCTGTGATGATCACGACGTAGTCGCGCGTTTCCTTTGGCAACGTGCTGCGGCGCGAAAGCCATCTCTCGATCCTGCCGCCGCCCGCGTTGTAGGCGGCTGCCGCGAGGCCCAGATTTCCGAACTGATCGAAAAGCCGTCGCAGGAACTTTGCGGATGCGGGAATCGCCTGTAACGGATCGAAAGGATCCTTCAAACCGACTTCAATCGCGGTCTGCGGCATGAATTGCGCGATGCCCCGCGCGCCTGCCGAGCTGACCTCTCTGGCGCGAAACCGGCTCTCCTGCCAGAGCAGGCGTGCAAAGAATCCGATCGGGATATTGTGTTCCTCCGCGGCATTCTTCACGGCCTCGCAAATCGGATCCGATGGTTCAGGCTCGATGCCGATCGATGTTGAAGCGTGCGCGGCGTCGTCCGCTTGTGTGGGCAATTCCGAAGTCGGCTCAACCGACGCAGTGACAACGCCGTCGTGGGGCTCTGTGCTGACCGCCGCAGGCTCAGACTGCGCAGCGGCGATGATGAAAGAAGGTTCAGTCTGTTTCGACTGCTTGCTGGAACTTTCGAGATCCGCGGTGATGGCAAACACAGCAATCACGGCGGCGACGAGATATCGCATTAACTTCCATCCATTGTGTGTGATGGCCGGTCGGATAGAAGCGGGATGTGGACATTTCGCGGATGTAATGCGGCAGCGAAGTGTTATTCGCGCCCCGTAATTCTACCGTGCGCATCGGAAAACACTGCGCTTTTCGAGCTGCGCGGTTCCCGCGAATGCGAGACGCAATGCGCCATGCGCCAACGATGTGGCGAGAGTTGACAATGCTATTTCGTACTGAGCAGCAGCGCAGCCTGAATGTTGCGCCCCGTGCGTTCGATATGCTCGCGCAGGATCCGCGTGGCGTCGCGCGTACGGCGCTCGATCGCCGCATGCGCGAGCGCGGTGTGCTCGGCGGGTACGGTGCGGTCCGGCGCATGCTTCTTGAGAAAGATGCGGCGATAGCGATCGCTCTGGTCGTGCAGGGTGGCGCAGAACTGGCGGAGCAGCGGCATCTGGCAGGCGGAAGTCAGCTCGGCATGGAAGGCGCGATGGGTAGTCTCCCAGGCGTCCTGCTCCGCCGCGGATCGCGCGCCGCGCTTGCAGCGGCTCAATTGATGCAGCGCCGCCAGGATGCGGCCTTCCCAGGCGACGTCACCGTGCTCGATAGCCTCCTTGATCGCCAGGCCTTCGAGCTCGATGCGAAGCCGGATGATTTCGGTGAGATTGCTCGCAGAGACCGGAGTGACCCGGTAGCCGCGCTGGTCGATCAAGGCGACCAGGCCGTCATTTTCCAGACGACAGAGTGCTTCGCGGAGCGGACTGAGGCTGACGCCGAAGGCGGTACGCAACCGGTCCAGATTGAGCTTGCTTCCCGGCAGCAACTCGCCGCGCATGATCTTGAGGGTGCGGTGAACCCCGCTCTCGAAGCCGAGGGATTGCCTGGCCTCTCAATCCGCGGGGGAGCTGATCACGGAGTTGCAGTCGTGTCCCAACTGAGTGTGCCGTCAACTGGCTTCTCTGAGCCGGTGCTGAAGAGTGATGGCCTCAATCGATGCGCAAAGATTCAGGCCAAGGCAAAGGCAGGGCAGTTCTTGATTGGTCGGGAGCTTTGCGAGCGTGTTCATGTCCAATGGCTTGAACGATGCACGGAGGTTAATGTTGACCTTGCTGGCGCCTTCGGATTGGAAAACTATGAAATATATTCGGTAAATTGAAAGCTTTTCCTTTCCGTCGATCGATTGTGGCGATCTCTCCTCTACGCCTCAGCGCAAGATAAGCGATGTGGGAAATCTTGCATGCAGGATGATCCACGCCGGCAATGGCGCTCAATCTGATTGCTCCTTCGGTCATGCTGGCCGCCTGAAGACCTCCCGCTGACCACAACCGTTCATTGGTCTTCCCATGGCCGTCGCCGCGCGCCGTGTCGAACGAAATGAACAATGACCTCGCTCTGTTCGACTTCGTATACGATCAGGTAGTTGCCAACCGGAAATCGTCAGAATTTGGGATTGCGCGTTGTTGCGCCAAGATGCGGTCGTTCAGCGATCTCCGCCGTCGCCTGTTCGATACGTGCAACGAGTTGAGCCGCTGCCTTACGACTGTCTTTGGCAATGTATGCGAAAATCTCGTCAAGATCGGCCAGCGCACCGCGTTCGAATCGGAGTTTCATGCGTTGCGGTAGCGGCTGAATAC
>DAIMKE010000531.1:0-4996 GCA_036721875.1 Bradyrhizobium sp.
TGAGCGGGTCGGGGGCCGTCTTCAGGTTCGCTAGAACGCGGTTCCAGAGTGCCTGATCGTAGTCGATGCGAAGCTGAACCTTGTCACCCCGGGGATCGGCTTCGAGCTTTTCGACTTCGCGCCAGAAGTGGTGTCGCTCCTCGATCGTCGCCCCGATGGTCCCGAAGGACGCGGTGCGCAGGGCATCGATCTCAACGTCTTTCAGATTGCGAAGCTGGATCTTCTCGGCGGCACCGGCGCGCTCGAGATAGTCCTGCTGCTCCTGGGCGGAGAGCTGGGCCACATGTTCTTCGATGGCCTCGAAATTGTCGAGGAAGATATCGGTGCCGTCATAGCGTTTGCGGAGCCCGAGTGCTTCGGCCGCGCCTTCTCGTTCAATATATTCGAGGTGGTCTCCTGCCTTCGAATTGAAGTGCGATCGACCGCCGTTGAATTCCCGGATCAAATTCTGGATCGGGGACGTCTTGGACATATAGCTATGCGAGAAATGGAACGAGATCGCCCCGTCCTTTGAGACCGGGCGGCTGCTCGCACGGGTGCGATCTCCGAAGCGGACGCTCGGATTGTCGTACGCGAAGACCATATTGGGATGAGCCGACTGCGTGCTTGCCCGGAAATCGCCCGCGGTGATTTGCACGGCGTTTCGCTTGCCAGTCGATCCCGGCGTCGCCGCGAACGCGCCGTTGCGGCCTGGGTCCATACTCTTGAGCGATCCGGCCGATCCGAAGTCGGTCGACGTTCGCAACGACCGCGAAAGCTGGTCGAGCGCGCTCACGGTGAAGTGCGGCGGTGATCTTGGATCGCTCATAATTGGGATTAAAATATCTGCTGAGAAAATTATCCCCTATTTTAGCAGCCAGAGCTACCGTATTCCACGATGAAAGCGGAATAAAAAAAGCCGGCCGCGAGCGGCCGGCTTCATCATGGTCTGTCGAGCGTCGGTCAGGCGACGGCTTCGGCGAGATCCTTGGCGACCTTGAACTTCACGACGGTCTTGGCCGGCACCTGGATCGTGGCGCCGGTCGACGGATTACGAGCCTCACGCGCATCACGCTTAGCGGCGGCGAGCTTGCCGATGCCGCCGAGGGTCAGGTCGTCGCCGGCCTTCAGAGTCTTGGAGACGACGGTGGCGAGCGATGTCAGGATGGCGGTGACGTCAGCCTTGGTCTTGCCGGTCTCGTCCGCGATGGCGGCGATGAGTTCATTCTTGGTCATAGGTTGTCCTGTGATCTCACGGGAGGAAGGGGATAGGCCAGGCTTCCTCCAGAGGGAGGTGAAGTCTCGTTCGGTTGACCGAAGAGACGGCGGATCCCGACTTGCACGTGACAGGGCATGAGGGAATCACCGCGGGACGTTTACCGACGGACGGCGGCGATATCTAGACGCAATTTCGAAAAGCCAGCCTCGCGGCACGTTGCAGCCCGGCGCCTTCAATTTGGAAAGGGATGTATCCCGCCAGATAGCGACCTTTGCTTTCGTCTAGAGCGATGCTGAGGTTTGAAGATTTGCTCCCCGTGATCGCCGTGGCTGCGGATTTCACCTCGATCGTCAGCGTGGCGCGCTGGTTTTGTACCGACAATTTCGTCGTGCCGACGGGAATTTCGACACTCTGCACTTGCACGATTTCGGAGTGCGAGAACGCGTTGCTGAAATCGGTGACTGCGAGATGGGTAGGCCAGTCGAGACGCAGCTTTGGGGCGCGGTCTTTCCCGCAAAAGAGCGTAGCGGTCTTCGACTTGTCCTGAGTCTGAGAGACGGCCACGAGCCCGTTCCCCCAGGGTTCGATCTTCCAGGCCTCGAAGGCCTCAGGCCGATAGGCGACCTTCATGTCCTTCACCTCATCGGCCGTGAGCCAATGCATTTGAGTAGGAGCCACGTTTGAAGCGACGGACACAAATCGCGGATCGACCCCCATCCGATGAACGTAATCGATGAGCATGGCGCTCACCATCTGCTGCCTCGAGAGATCGAGAGCATCAAAGACCTTCGCTGAAGGGTCCTTCAGAGCGATGTCCTGATAGAACTGGTGCACACCGACGTCTCCCCCGGCTGTGTCGCGAATTACTCCTCCCAGGAAGGCAAATGCGCATGCCGAGGCGCATTTACCCGGGACGGTCGTTTTTGATGCGGAGGAGTTTGGATCTGAAATGGTCCGCCCGACTGAGGTGGAGAGCTTTCGTTCTCGGATCAGGTGCCCGAGCATTATCCCAGAGGTCAGTGACCCGCCTGGTGAATTGAGTTCGATGCGCAAGCCGGGGTATCCGCCATCCATGCTTTTCAGGGCGGCGAGAAGGTTCGGAACGCTCGTTTGGTCGATGGTGCCTTCACCCGCTATCCATTCACAACCATTGCAATTGCCACCTGTCCCACTGACCTCAAATTTCATTGCGGACGCTGCCGTCGGAGTGATGAGCGCGAGCAGGACGAGAAGCACGTACATTTTGTCTCACCGATCTAAATCGACAGCAGTGGAGTATCGATGCCGAATGTCGCCAAATGAACGCCGGCGATCAATGGGGTTGGAACGGCTGGTGATCTGAAGCAGTGTGATTTTGAGCTGCGCCGGTCAGGGTAGCCGGTTCGATTATTCCAACCAGATTTCGTCGATCTACGCCATTGGAGCCGCCATGAGCTTTCCACCTTCCCATCGACGGATACGAACGATGAGCCCGCTGCTATCGGCTGTGATGCTCTTCATCGTTTGCGTGCCCGCTTCGGCGCGCGACTGGGCTTTCGGGACGGAGGCGGTCGTCAATGTGACGGTGGGCTCGGATATAGACCCGATTTCTGCGTTGCTGCCCTTGGCACTTGATCAGAGCAAGAAGCTTCAAAAGTCGCACCCCAAGGCGACGCAGTGGATCGTGAACGTCGATTGGCCATCTGTGCGGACAGGCGTCCAGTTCATCCTGCGGGGCAATTCAGCATCCTTCGACGGGCAGACGCCAAACGGTTGGATCGGAAAGTTTTCGTTCAACGGCGGTTCGGAGAAGGGGGTAATCGAGGCCGGTAAGTGGTGCCAGCGGGGAGCGGCGAGGGTCTATCCCGCCATATGCCAAGGCGTCGACAGGGCTGTGGAGAGCCGCAATGTGCGGCACTTGATCAGGAATTAGAAAAGCCGATCAAATGCTTGAAATTGGCGATAATTTTTTTCTCGCCTCGATTGATTTATTCCAGCGCAGTAAACCACCCGTCATTGCATTGAAGCAGCGCGGCCTCTGGTCACGATCGCCTGGAGAGCGCTTTGGAAGCATACTCCAGATACGTGTACTTTGTCGGCATTACGCGGTCAGGCGGGCATGCGTATAAGAGCGGGAAACGTGGCTATGCTCGCGTCCACTACTCGTATTTTCGCCAGAATTTGCATAGCTTCTCGAATCAGTCACTAGGGATGCTGCAGTGATTGCATCACACCCCATTTGCTGGGTGACATTGTTGTAAGGAGATTTCGATGAGCGAAGCCGACGATGCCGTGATTGGCCTGGTGGCGGATATTGTGTCCGCATATGTGGCGAACAACAGCGTGCCTGTTTCAGAGCTTCCAGGTTTGATTGCCAGCACCCATGCGGCGATCGCTGGTCTTGGCGCGGACCCGGTTTCGGTACCTGAAGAGAAGGCGATCCCGGCCGTTTCGATCAAGAAGTCGATCACCCCTGATTTCCTGATCTGTCTGGAGGACGGAAAGAAGTTCAAGTCGCTCAAGCGCCATCTTCGTACCTCCTATGACCTGTCGCCGGAGCAGTACCGCACGAAATGGGGTCTGCCGTCCGACTACCCGATGGTGGCGCCGGCCTATGCCGAGGCACGTTCCAATCTCGCAAAGAAGATGGGGCTCGGTCAGCAGCGCAAGAAGACAACTGGAAGGGGCCGCAAGGCCGCCTGATCCAATAGCGGCCCCTGCCTTGCGCGGGGGCCGCATCTCGCCTCACAGGCATCCACAGCCCGTTATCAACAGGCTGTGGAAACGGTGGAGAACCGAGGCCTGTATCCCCGCGCGACCTTTCGCCGGTGCAGCGCTTCAAGCTCGGTTTGAGCGCTCGCGACAGAAGCGAATAGATCGAGGCGGCGGCGGCCCGCTAGACCGATCCGCCCCCACTCCCTCACAAGAGCTGCTCCGCCGAAAAGCGTCGGTTCGATCGACATGGCGTAGAAGCGGGCCATGTTGCGGCGCGGATCGATGCGCTCGAGGCAGTGGGGCAGGGGCATTTTCATGCCCGGGACGATTCACTCGGGACACGATGACGTCCAACGAGTGTTTTGAATCAGTCGATCGAATTCGATTCAGGACGCTGATGAGAGCGCTGTGATTTGAGGGCGTAGTGTGGCGTCACCATTCGCTCTCCGGTCGGCCGACCTTGGCTTTGCCTGGTTCGATGCCCGTCATGGCAGCGACGCGGCGCGATACTCGCCACCAGAGCTTGGCGGATTGAAGATCGCCCTGGCCCTTCGCCAGCTGTGCGATTTGCCTTGCGGTGTAGTAGCCATCGCCGCCATTGCGAGCGACAAGCGCCTGGGCCTCCTGCTCGACGAGCTGGTTGTAAGCACGGCGGCGAGAGAGCCAGCGGAGGATCGGCATGTGCAATCTTTATAGCCTGACCAAGGGACAGCAAGCGATCCTCGAACTCTCCCGGGCAATGCGCGACACCACTGGCAATATGCCACCAATGCCGGGGATCTTCCCAGACTATGCCGCCCCCATTGTCCGAACTGCTCAGGACGGCGTGCGCGAGCTCGCCTTGGTGCGTTGGGGGATGCCGTCGTCGAAGAAAGCGCTTCTGGATGCAGCGAAGATGCGCGCCGAACGTCTGCGGGGCAGGGGGAAAGAATACGACTTCGACGAGCTCCTACGGATGGAGCCCGATAGCGGCACAACCAACGTTCGCAACACCGCGAGCGCACATTGGAAGCCATGGTTGGAGCCGGCCAATCGGTGTCTTGTGCCGCTGACGGCGTTCAGCGAGTTCAACCGCGAAGCCGGCGGCGACATCTGGTTCGCATT
>DAIMKE010000532.1:0-4993 GCA_036721875.1 Bradyrhizobium sp.
GTGTTGCCGATGCCGCCGATCACGGCCTCTTCGTTGTTCAGCTTCGCGACCAGCCGCGAGGTGAGATCGAAGCGGTTCATGACCTTGGTGTTGCGGGCAGGGGTGTTGGCAGCAGTGTTCATGACGATTTCCTGACGACGCTCACTTGTCGAAGACTTTGCCGCCGGTCAGCAGCGGAGAGAGGATCAGCGCCACCGGCGCCTGGGTCGTGATGGCCTGCTTGATCGAGCGGTCGACGATGAACTCGAACTCGTCGAGCCGGGTGGCGGTATGGTGCTCCATCGCGAGCGAATCCAGCACCGGGCGCATGGTTCGGCACACCAGCGATTGGCCGTAATTGAATTCGCCGAGCGTGCCGCGTTCGGAAACGAACATGATCAGCGGAATCTGGTACGGCACCGCCAGCGACGCCAGGATGTTGGCCAGCGTCGCGAACCCCGACGTCTGCATCAGCACCGCGCCCCGCATGCCGCCCATCCAGGCGCCGGAGACGATGCCGACCGCTTCCTCCTCGCGCGCGGTGGGGAAGGTCGTGAAAAACGGATCGGCGTGCAAATTCCTGATCAGTGTCGTCAGCACGCGGTCGGGCACATAGGGGACCAGGCGGATGTCGTTGCGCTTGAGCGTTTGCAGCACCACCCCGTGCCAGGTTTTCTCAGAGGTCTCGGGCGCGATTTTTTCCTCTGCAGCCGCCATCCTGGTCTCCCTCATCCGCGACGATTGTCTCGTGCGCGCGCATCTTTTGGAGCGCCGAAACTTGACGTCCGCGGCGGGATTGTCAACATGCCCCGATCGTATCGGTGTCCTGCGTCTGGCGGCGCTGCTGCGGCATGCGACGATGTGAGAGAACAACAAAATATATCGGGAAGGGATGCCATGGGCAGGTGGTTCCGCTTGGCTGCCGTGATAGCGGCCTTGAATTTCGTGTGCGGCGCAGCCTCCGCCCAGACGGCGTTTCCATCCAAATCGGTGCATATCATCGTGCCCTATCCGGCCGGTGGAGGCGTCGATGTGTTGACGCGCACGCTTGGCGAGGTCGTCGCCAAGAAATGGGGCCAGTCGGTTGTGGTCGAGAACCGCCCGGGCGCCGGCGGTGTGATTGCTTCGCAGGCGGTCGTGACTTCTCCGCCTGACGGCTACACCCTGATCATGGTGGCCAGCGGCCACGCCACCAATCCGCTGCTGTATTCGAAAATTCCCTACGACACGTTCAAGGATTTCACGGCGATTTCGCTGCTGGCGTCGTCACCCAATATTCTGTTGGTGCGGGCCGACTCTCCGTACAAGACGCTGGCCGATTTGATCTCGGCAGCGCGGGCGAAGCCGGGAAGCCTGTCCTTTGCCCACGCCGGTAATGGAACGTCGACGCACCTGGCCGGCGAGCTCCTGAAGAACCTTGCCAAGATCGATCTCAACGCCATCCCCTATAAGGGCGGCGCTCCTGCAATAAATGATCTGCTCGGGGGACAGATTCCGATGTCGTTCAACAACGGCCCTGAATCGGTCGGGCAGTTGCAGGCAGGCACGCTTCGCGCGCTCGCCGTCACCACGGCCGATCGCGCGCCGTTCCTGCCCCAGGTGCCCAGTATGTCGGAGGCCGTGCCGGGCTACGATACCGGTGTCTGGTGGGGCCTGCTCGGACCGGCCGAAATACCGCCGGATGTGCTGGCAAAGCTCTCGCACGATTTTGTCGCCGCCCTGAATACCGACGCCGTGAAGGAACGCCTGGCCAAGCTCGGCGCCCAGCGGATCGGCAGCACGCCGCAGCAATTCGATGCCAGGATTCGTGCCGATTACGAGAAATGGGCGCCGATCATCAAGGCTGCCGGCATGAAGGCGGAATGACGTCTGCTCCGATTGTTTCGGATGTGGACGCCTGATAAAGCGTGCGGCAGCGTATCCTCGTCACCAGTCCCGCCAAGCTCCCGAACAAAGGTTGTCCAGAGAAATGACCGTCAACAACAAGCGCGTGTTCTATGTCAAATATCTCGCCAACGAGATCTATGTCGACATCCTGAAGGCGCGTCCCGACGTGCGGCTCGACCGGCTGGAGAACGACAGTCCCGATGCGGTGGCAGCGCCGATCCTGTCGGCGGCGCATGCCTATCAGGTTGGCGCGGCGCGCGACGAGATCGCCCCGCATTTCCATGTGCACGCGGATCTCCTGAAGCGCGCGCCGAACCTCCTGATCGTGTCCTCGAACGGCGCCGGCTTCGACCCCGTCGACGTTGACGCCTGCACTGCGGCGGGCGTGCTCGTCGTCAACCAATCTGGCGGCAACGCCAACTCGGTGGCCGAGCACGCGCTCGGCATGCTGCTGACGCTGTCCAAGCGCATCCTCGAATCCGACCGCGCCTTGCGGCGCGAGGCCAATGTCAATCGCAACGCGCTGATGGGCAACGAGGTGCAGGGCAAGACCATCGGAATCGTCGGCATCGGCAATGTCGGCCGCCGCATTGCCGAGCTGTGCAAGGGTCTGCTGCACATGAAGGTGATCGCCTACGATCCTTATCTGACCGCTGAAGAGATCGCCGCGCGGGGCGGCGAGAAGGTCGAACTCGACGATCTGATGCGGCGTTCGGATTTCGTCTCGATTTCCTGTCCGCTGAGCAAGGACAATCGCCGCATGATCGGCGCGCGGCAATTCGCACTGATGCAGCCGCATGCCTTCTTCATCACCACGGCGCGCGGCTTCATTCATGACGAGGAAGCGCTTTACGAAGCCTTGCGCGACAAGCGGATCGCCGGTGCCGGCCTCGACGTCTGGGACAAGGAACCACCGCCGCCGGACCATCCGCTGCTGCAGTTCGATAATGTGCTGGCGAGCCCGCACACGGCAGGTGTGACGCAGGAAGCGCGCGTGAACATGGGCCGGATCGCGGCCGAACAGATTCTCGATGCGCTCGACGGCAAGCGCCCGCCGCGCATCGTCAATCCCGAGGTGTGGCCGGCCTATGTGAAACGCTTCGAGCGCGCGTTCGGATTTGCACCGAAATAGCCCGTCATTCGCCGAGAGAACTCCAGCGATGGCCGAACCGGCAGCGCGCTTTTACGAGTCCCAGGGGCTGCGGCTGCACTATGCCGACTGGGGCAACGAAACCGCGCCGCCGCTGATTCTGATCCATGGCGGGCTCGACCATTGTCGCAACTGGGATGCGGTTGCGCGCGAATTGCAGCCGCATTTCCATATCGTGGCGCCCGACTTGCGCGGGCATGGCGATTCCGAATGGGCGAAGGGAAGCAGCTACAGCCTGTCCGACAATGTCTATGACCTTGGCCGCCTGATGCGTCACGCGGAGCTGGAAGGTGCCGGGATCGTCGGGCATTCGATGGGCGGGATGGTCGCGCTCACCTATGCCGGTACCTGTCCGGAAAAGGTGTCGCGCCTCGGCGTGCTCGACGGTGCTTTCCTTTCGCCTTCGCAGCCGCTGCCGATCCATCAGCAGATGTCACGATGGATCGATCAGGTCGACGGCATCTCCGCGCGCGCGCCCAGCGCCTTCCGCACGATCGAGGAGGCGGCACAGCGGCTTTCGGCGCGCAACAAGCGGCTGACGTCGGAGCTTGCGCTTCATCTTGCGCGCCACGGTGTGCGGCAGGACACTGATGGGCTCTATCGCTGGAAGTTCGATCATTACCAGCGGGCCAGAGCGCCGTACCGGCTGTCGACGGACGACTACACCGCATTGTGGTCGCGCATCACCTGTCCAACTTTGCTGATGTGGGGCAGCGAAAGCTTTCTGCCCGATCCGGAGGCCGCCGGTCTTCTTGCCCATTTCAAGCAAGCCGAGCTGGTAAAGCTCGACGGCGCCGGACACTGGCTGCACCACGACCGGCTGGATGAGGTGCTGGCGTCGCTGCGCGGATTCCTCGGGGTGGCGCAGCCTGCGCAAGACGCGATGTGAGGCAGAGCATGTCAGACAAGATCCGTTACGTTCGCCAACCAAGCGCCGAGTCCGCCGGCGAAGCGCCGGGCCGCGGGCGCCTCAAAGGCCGAAAGCTACTGGTCGTCGGCGGCGGGCAGCGGACCTTCGATGCCGCTACCGATCCCGTCGGCAACGGCCGGGCGATGTCGCTATTGTTTGCGCGGGAGGGGGCCCATGTCGCGGTTGCCGACATGAATCGCGAAAGCGCCGAGGACACCGTCCAGCGCATAACAGCCGAGGGCGGTCAGGCGTTCTCGATCGAAGCCAATATCACCCGTGAGGAGGACGTCAACCGGATGATCGACGAGGCCGTGGGAGGACTCGGCGGTATCGACGGCATGGTGCTCAATGTCGGCATCGGGGTCGGCGCTCTCGGCCTCGACGGCGTCGATCTGAAAGAGTGGAACGACACGTTCGCCGTGAACCTGACAGGGCCGATGCTCTGCTGTCGCAAGGCGCTCAAGCATCTCGCCGACGGGTCTTCGATCGTCTTCATCTCGTCGATCGCGGCGCTCCGTTCCGGTTCGCGGCTGATCGCCTATGACACATCGAAGGCGGCACTCGGCGGCCTGATGCGGAATGTTGCCAAAGAGGGTGCCCGGCGCGGCATCCGCGCCAACATCATCTGTCCCGGTCTGGTCGATACGCCGCTGGGGCGTCACACCAGCGCCGGCCGGCCGTCGCGAAGCGCGTCGGGGGCGCCTTTCGGGCGGATGGCGACGGGCTGGGAAATCGCCTATGCGGCGCTGTTCTTCATCTCCGACGAGAGCGTCTACGTTAGCGCCCAGACGCTGGCCGTCGACAGCGGCATCACCGGATTATAGGCCCGAAACGGGAGAGAAAATTTCGTGCGCCGGCGGCTCGATCACGGCAATAAAGCCACTGCCGATCGCCGTCCAGACGAAGCGTGCGTTGCTATTTTCTTAAGCGTCTCGACTAGTTAGCCGCGCAGGACCATTTTCCGTGTGCGCCCTCGCTTCGGGGCCCGCACATGGAAGATCGAAATGCGACAGGTTCAGACATTGCTGCGCGGCGCGTCGGTCCCGGATCGGACGCCGGCTGGCCCA
>DAIMKE010000533.1:0-4990 GCA_036721875.1 Bradyrhizobium sp.
AAGGTGAATTGCTGAACAGGTTCGAAATGCGTCTCCTGTTCACGCACGACGACCTTTACCGGCGGCAGCGTCCGCGTCTCGGCAGCGTTGACGGATAGCGCGAAGCGTTGTTCGTGCGGCGCATCCGCTTTCGCAGCTTCCACTCCATCGCCGGTGTTCAATTTGCCGTCGTGACTCAACGGCATCTTTGGCAGTTCGGGTTGGCTTTCAGCACGCACGATGTGCGGCATCGGGGCATCCTCGCGCACGGAAGCCGTTTGGGCCTGGTCGAGCCGCGATATCACGGCGCTGAGCGCCGCTTCCGGAGCGCGCCATTCCGGCATCGGCGTGGGCTCTGCAGCAGCTTGCGGCAGCGGCATCTCGTTCTGCGGATTGACGCGTTCTTTCGGCCGCGTCGTCACCTCTTCGATGATGTCCGCAATCCGGTCCGGCACCTCAAAGCCTTGCGCGACATCCGTCTCGACGCGCTTGGCGTCGGCCTTTGGCGCCGGCTTCGTGCCTTGAGCGATCGATCGCAGCTGCTCGCGAAAATGTTCGGCTTTCTCCTTGCCATCTTTCGCGGCCGGCGCATGAACAGAGCCGAGACGCGACGATGCCTTTCCGACCGCAAGCTGGCGAAACGCGGCAATCAAGGGATCGGCCTTGTTCATCGATTGCGTTCCTTTAGCTGCGCTTCCGATTCATCGAGAAGCTTTTGTGCGCGATCGAGCGCTCCGAGCGAGCCACTGAAGTTGATCCGCGGTCGCATGGCTGTTTGCTCCGTTTTGGAACCGTCGAGTTGTGTCGGTGCCGCGGGCAGCGGCATTCGTACGCCACGCCCGAGCTGGAGCGCCGCAGCCAGAATCTCGGCGTCCTGCTCGGGAAGGCGGCTCGCATCGATCTGCTGCAGGTCCAGCAGAGCTTCTTCATGGGCGTCCGTGACCACGCGCGCGGCTGCTCGATAAAGCCGCGCCCGCATGCGTTCGGGGCTTCCCGCTTCCGTCATCGCCACGATGCGCTCGGCTGCGAGGTCCGTCATTCCGGTCTTGCCCCGAACCAGCGCCGTGCGCGCGATCAGCAGATACAGCGCGCGCTGGCTGGCGCGGTCGAGATGATCCAGCACGGCGACAAGGCGCGGGAAACGATCGGTCTGCTGCACGAAGCTGAAGCGCGCGACCGACAGCGCAAAGCGCTGACGGAAATTCCCGGCGTAGATCGAGTGCCGATAGCGGCGAAAGTACTGTACCGCCAGCGACTCGAACTTGTCGAAATCGTCGACCTGCCCGGCAAGAAAAATCTCCCGGCGCAGCGCGGCCTCCTCGACCAGCGTCCCGGGCATCAAAAGCCGCACCTCATCGAGGCGTTCGATCGTGGCCTTCAGATCGTTCTGGGCAAGGAGCGCTGACTGCACCAGCGCGATCTCGGCACCGAGCGTTGCCGGAAGCGTGCGCGTATTTGTACTGCCAAGCCGGGACCTCGCCTCGTCCGGACGGCCTTCGACATAGGCGATCGCGCCGTCGAGCAGCGCGTCATCGATGTTCAGCAGCTTGCGGGAGCGGAGTTCTCTGACGACCTGGGGATCCCCGCCGCTCAGCACGAACGTCAGTGCGGCGCGCGCGTTTCGCGGATCCTTCCACACGGCTGGATCGGCCTCCTGGAACTTTTCGGCAAGGCGCTTCAGCGTGGCGGGCTGCGCATTGTGCGCATCCAGGTTTCCGCGGGCGATCTCGTCCTGGATGGCCTGCAGCTTGCGGACGAGTTGATAGGGCTCGCGCACGGGTGCCCCGGCCTCCTCGGCCCGCACAGCGCCTGTGAGCGCAAGCAAGGCGGCTGCGATGATCGGCGCGTAGGTCATGGCGCTGGAGTGCGGATCACGAGTTCGATCCGGCGGTTCGGCGCTGCCAGCGGGTCACTCGGATCTTTTGGACGGCGATCGGCATACCCTTCGATTCGATCGACACGCCGCGCGTCCAGCCCGCCGCGGATCAGCATGTGATAGGCCATGTGCGCCCGGTCGGTCGACAGTCGCCAATTGTCATAACCCGGCGAGCGATAGGCGCGGCTGTCGGTGTGCCCCCGCACGATCACCTGCCCGCGATGCTGCGAGATCAGGGGCGTGATCTTGTCGAGCGCACGAACGAGACCAACTGTCGGTTCGGCCGAACCGTTGGCAAACATCCCGTAATTCACGTCGTCCGTGAGGTTGATCAGGAGCCCCTCATTGGTCTCTCGAACTTCAGTCACGGGGCGCGCCGTTCCCAGAGACGCAAGCGCTGCGGATATCGCTGCCTGCAGCTTGGCCGCGGCGTTCGGCGATGCGGATCCTGCATCGGCTCGCGGCGAAGACGGCCGATTGACCGGCGCGCCGCTCTTGGATTCATCGTCGGCGAACAGTCCGACCGGCTTGAGTTCCTCCTGCTTGTCCGGTCCTGCCGGGATCGGCTTGGCTTGCTCAGCGTCCTGAACCGGTGTCACCGTCGCGTCGGGCTTGCCACTGGACGGACGCGGACCCTGAATACCGAGCTGCTGCTGCACTTGAAGCGCCTGCAGGCGCGTCGATTCAGCATTCATGTCCGCGTCGACGAGCTGGCCGATACCGCGATCGAGCGAGTCGGTCAGGGTCTTCACGAAGTCCTGCTGCAGGCCGATGCGGTTCTTGATCGCGCCGAGGTTGGTCGCCGAGTCCGTGATCTTGGCGAACGCATCTTCGACGCCCTGGATGTAGGTCTCGAGCTTCGCCAGATCGGAAGCGTTGTCGGTGATCTTCGAGATGTCCAGTTTCGCGACGCTTACGGTTTCCCAGGCGGCGCCGGTAAAGGCGTCGAAGGTCTGGTCGAGCACGCCCTTCTTGGTGTCGACGGGCGCGGCGAGCGCAGTCAGCGTGACCGCAGCGCCCAGACCGGAAACGGAGGCGTCGATGGCGATGGTGGCGTCGTTGCGGCTCTTGAAGGACAGCGCCGTGCCGGCCGTGTTGACGCCGACCGACAGACCTTCGATGTTGAGCTTGTTGATCTCCGTGGCGATGTCCGCAAGGGACGTCTTCGCGGCCACGGCGATGTTGATCGCAGGAGCAGCACCGACCGTTACCGTGATATTGCCGCCCACGTCGGTCGCGACGGCATAGGCTGCCGTGGTGGCGGTCGGGAAGGCCTGCGCGTTATAGGCGGTGTCCAGGTTGGCGTCGTAGAGCTTGATCGAGTCCAGGTTGACCGAGAGCGTATCGATCTTGACCGAGCCGCCGACGCGGGAGAACGACGACACGACCGACTTCGTGGAGTTGTAGCTCGCAGATGTCGAGTCGACCGAGATCCAGTTTTCGCCGTTGAAGACCGCGCTGTCGGCGGTGTTCTTCAGCTGCTTCTGCAGTTCGGTGATTTCGCTCTGGATCTTGGCGCGATCGACGCCTGGCGTACGGGCGGCAACCAGCTTCGCCTTGATCTGCGAGACGACGCTGACCGTGCCGTTGAGGCCGGTATACATCGTGTCGATGGTCGCAGCACCCAGACCGAGAGCGTCCTGCACGGCGCTGAGAGCCTGGACGTCCGAACGCATCGTGGTTGCGATCGACCAGTAGGCGGCATTGTCCGACGCCGTCGACACGCGGTAGCCGGTGGAGATGCGGTTCTGGGTTGTGGCAAGACCCGCATTGACCGAGCGCAGGGTTTGCAGCGCGGTCATGGCGGCATTGTTGGTCATCAAGCTAGACATCGTATGTCCCTTTAATTTGATTTGATTTGTTCAGGGGGGACATACCGGACTTTCACCGGTACGGCAGGGCGGCATCATGCCTTTGGGTCGCCACTGGGGCACCCAACCTTCCGTTGCGCCATCCTAGCGCTCAAACCTTACCCAAAGCTGAACAGGCCGCTGCCGGACTTCGGCCCCGCCTAGAGAAACGACCGCACCAGGCCGACGGCGAGCAGGTTCCATCCGTCGATCAGCACGAAGAACAGCACCTTGAAGGGAAGCGCAAAGACGGTCGGCGGCATCATCATCATGCCCATCGACATCGTGAGCGTGGCGACGATCATGTCGATGACGAGGAACGGCATCACGATCAGAAAGCCGATTTCGAACGCCCTTCGCAGTTCCGAGATCATGAACGCCGGTATGATCACGCGGAGGTCGATCTTCTGGCCATCGAAGCGGGCCTTGAAGCCTTCAGCCGCGAGATTTTCGAATGTCTGCAGGTCCTTCTCCCGGACATGCGCCAGCATGAACTCGCGAAACGGATCGGTTACGCGTGAATACGCTTCCTGCTCCGAGATTTCGTTCTGCATCAGAGGCTGAACGCCATTCTGCCAGGCCCGATCGAACGTCGGCGCCATGACGTAGAACGTCAGGAACAGCGCAAGGCTTATCATCACGATGTTGGCCGGCGTCGTCTGCAGTCCGAGGCCCGCGCGCAAAAACGAAAGAGCGACCACGAACCGGGTGAAACTGGTCACCATGATCAGTAGCCCGGGCGCCAATGACAGCACGGTGAGCAGCGCGACCATCTGGATGATGCGGCCGCTGGCGCTGCCCTGACCCTGCGGCAGCAACGTGGAGAGGTCCGGGATCTGCGCAAATGCCGAGGTCGGCAGGAGAAGAAGAACGGCGACAAGGAGTACACGCTTCATTGGACGACCAGCGTTTCTATGATCAATTCGCGTACCTTGCCGCTGGAGCGGATGGTTGCCCGCTCGTTGAGGTCCTCCCGCAGATACTGCAGTCCCCGCGCCCCCTCGATTTGCGCCGGCGATAGCGTTCTCAGGTATGCGACCACGTCCTCGCCAACCCGGGCTGCAAGAATGCTCGCCTCTTCCTCGTTCAACTGTTCCGTGATGACGGATGCTTCCACGCGAATCCAGGCTCCGGGCGGCGACGCCAGGTTGGTGACGACAGGCGAGATCTTGCGAAGCCGGGCGTTTGGACTGAAGGCTGACGCCACCGGCCGTTCCTGCGCTTCCTTCTGACTCTCCGCAATCCGCTGGCTCGTGGACAGCAGATGCAGGCTCGAGAGCACCCC
>DAIMKE010000534.1:0-4977 GCA_036721875.1 Bradyrhizobium sp.
GATGGTCAAAGTGGCGCGTTCGTGCGGTGCACCAAAAAGCACCCGCGAGGAGTTTCCGATGATTGGTCTAGTGCTTGTGACCCATGGGCGCCTTGCCGACGAGTTCAGGGCGGCGCTTGAACATGTGATGGGTCCACAAAAACAAATTGAAGCCATCACGATTGGAGCCGAAGACGACTCCGATTTGTGTCGAAGCGATATCATCGAAGCGGTGAATCGCGTCGATAGTGGCGACGGTGTCGCTATTCTCACCGACATGTTCGGCGGCACCCCATCCAACCTTGCGATCTCCTGCATGAGCCGCCCGAAGGTGGAAGTGCTCGCAGGCATCAATCTTCCCATGCTGGTCAAGCTCGCCAAGGTGCGCGAAGAGCGATCGCTTCCCGACGCCATCGCCATGGCCCAGGAAGCCGGCCGCAAATACGTCACCATCGCCAGCCGCGTACTCGCCGGCAAATGAGCGACGACGCCGCGCCCGACAAGGAACTCGGGCCGGGCGTGCCCGCGGGCGCCATTTCGCGGGAACTTCTCATCATCAACAAACGCGGCCTGCACGCGCGCGCATCGGCGAAGTTCGTCCAGATGGTCGAGAAATTCGACGCCGAGGTCTGGGTGACGCGCGGCAACGAAACCGTGGGCGGCACCTCGATCATGGGCTTGATGATGCTGGCCGCAGGCCCTGGAACCACAGTTACGGTTTCAGCGAAGGGACCGGAAGCCGAAGCCGCGATCGACGCGATCGCCGCACTGGTCGCCGACAAGTTCAACGAAGAAGGCGTTTGAGGCGGCACCGAGGCTGCTCTCGCACCTTGCGAGATTCGCAGGATGGGTAAAGCGCGCGAAACCCATCATCTCGCCCCACAAAAAATTGATGGGTCTCGCTGCGCTCTACCCATCCTACAGTCCGCGTTAATCCCTCAAAACGGATTCGTGACGATCCCGCCGTCGACGCGGAGCGCGGCGCCGTTGGTGGCGCTGGAGGCTTTCGAACAGACATAGCAGATCAGGTTGGCGACCTCTTCGGGCCTGGCGTAGCGCTGCAGCAGCGACGCCGGCCGGCGTTCGCTGAAAGTACGCGCGACCAGATCCTCGACGGTTGTTCCCATCGTATTCGCGCGCGCGGCCAGCCGCACCGGCGCCATCTCGACCCAGGTAGGTCCCGGCATCACCGAATTGACGGTCACGTTGGTACCCTTCGTCATCTCGGCCGCGCCGCGCGCGATGACGAGTTGCGCCGACTTAGAGAAGCCGTAATGCACCATCTCCTTTGGAATGTAGACTCCGGATTCGCTGGAGACGAACACGACGCGGCCCCAGTCCTTGTCGTCGAGCATCCGCTTCAGATAGTGCCGGGTCAGCCGGACCCCGCTCATCACGTTGACCTCGAACATCCTGGTCCAGTCGGCGTCCTCGATATCGAAGAAGCCCTTGGGCTCGTAGATGCCGAGATTGTTGACGAGGATGTCGACGTCGGGAAACTGCGCCACCAGTGCGCTGCAGCCCGCCGCATCGCCGAGATCGAACACCGCGGCGTGCACCTTGGCAGACGGCGACGCCTGCCGGACTTTTGCAGCGGCCTCATCCACTGCCGCACTGTCTCGACCGTTGACGACGACGTCCGCACCCATTTGCGCGAGCCCGATGGCGGTCGCGAGACCAATGCCGCGCGTCGAGCCGGTGACGAGCGCCGTCTTGCCTGTGAGATCGATATCCATCCATTCCCCCTTCGAGTTTCCTGCGCTTGCACGCGCTATTTGGCCGGCGGCACGATATACACGTTCCACGCCGTTACGGGGCCCGGCATCCCCGGAAAGAACCGGCGGGTGGTGATCACGATGTGCTCGGCGTTGGCGGCGTGGGCCTTCATCCACGCCTCGCACTTCTCCAGCTTCCAGTCCCCGGTTTCGCAGATGCCGATGAAGCCCGAGCGCTTGGCTTCCTCGAGCGAGGTCAGGCCTGACGCCCACGGCTCGTCCGGCGTCAGCGGCGCCGGATGATCGATGCTGTAGAAGGTGACGGGCTGGCCGGTATCGGTATAGGCCGCAACCACCGGCCAGCGCGAACGAAAGCGCGTGTGCCAGATTTCCGTCAGTTCGCGGGCGAGTTCGGAGCGCGCCCGGTAGGTCGCGCCGGCGGTGCGCTTCTCTTTCAGCTCATACGCGACGATATTTGGCGAGACCGCCAGCACAATGAGCGAAATCACCAGCCAGCTCGAGGTCAGGTTCAACAGCGCGATGCGCCGGACCCGCAGCGCGGGAATGGTCATCAAGACCAGCGGCACCAGGAAGAACAGCGGGATGCCCCAGTCGGTCTTGATGTAGACATGGAAGAACAACGCGCCGAGCGGCGGGCCGACCGCCACCACGGCCTGGATGATCCAGACGTTGATCGCCTGCGACATGTTCACGCCGGGATTGGCGCCGCGCGACCAGAATGATTGCAGCTTCCAGCGCCGCGGCGGCCACGCCAGCGCGATCGCGCCGAGCAGCACCGGCAGCGCCAGATTATGGCCGATATAGCCCACCACGAGATTGCGGATCATCGCGGGCTCGGTCAGCGAATAGGTATCGCCGGCATAGGTGAGCGGGACGAAGTTCACCTGCTTCAGCCACATCAGATGCGGCAGCATCGCCACCACGAGCGCCGCGATCGCGACCCACGGCGCCGGCGATCGGAGGAATCGCAGACGGTCGGGATGTATCAGGGCGGCAAGGCCGATGGCGCCGATCATGGTCAGCACCCAGTATTTGGTCATCAGCGCCAGCGCACCGGCGAGCCCGAGCCATATGCCGGACTTCACGCTGCGCTTCTCGAATGCATCCAGATAGGCCAGCACCATCAGCGGCAGCGTGACGAGTTGCAGCAGATCCGGATTGTACTTGAAGCCCTTGAAGTTGAAGATCGGGTAGATCGCGAGCATCACCACGACGAAGAACGCGCGGCGGCGATCGACCACGCGCAGCGCCAGCAGCCAGCAGATCACGAGGCTGCAGCCGAGCGTCGCCATCGCCAGCGCATAGCTCGCCCAGTCCGTGACCGGAAAGATCCTGAACCAGACGCCGGCCACCCATCCCGACAGCGGCGGATGCTTGCCATAGCCGAGCAGGAACTTCTGGCCCCACGCAAAGCCTTCTGCGACGTCCATGTGAACGTCCTGCCCGGTCTTCAGATTGACCAGGATCGCCGTCCAGAGCACCGCATGAACCGTGGCAAAGCCGGTAACCAGCCACAGCCCGCGCCTCGGGTCCGTCGCGCACGAGGCCAGCCACGCCGCCAGCCGCCGCATGGAGGGAATGCGCTTCGAACGCGCCGGCGCGGGCAAAATGGATGCAGTGGACATGGCTCGAGTGGGTAGCGCGTTTTTGGGTCGGGTGGAATCAGCTTGGCGTGAAGAATCCCCTTTAGAATACAGCAATATGGTTGCCGCACGGGGATGTGAATGCTATCCCGCGCCCCATGACCACCGTCCCCATTTCCAACATCCGCAACTTCTCCATCGTCGCCCATATCGACCATGGCAAATCGACGCTGGCCGACCGCCTGATCCAGATGACCGGCGGGCTGACGGACCGGGAAATGGCGGGCAAGGAGCAGGTGCTCGATTCGATGGATATCGAACGCGAGCGCGGCATCACCATCAAGGCGCAGACCGTCCGGCTCAAATACCGCGCCAAGGACGGCAAGGATTACATCTTCAATCTGATGGACACGCCCGGCCATGTCGACTTCGCCTACGAAGTCTCGCGGTCGCTGGCGGCCTGCGAGGGATCGCTGCTGGTGGTCGATGCCAGCCAGGGCGTGGAGGCGCAGACGCTCGCCAACGTCTACCACGCGCTCGACGCAGGCCATGAGATCGTGCCTGTCCTCAACAAGGTCGACCTGCCCGCGGCCGAACCCGAGAAGATAAGGCAGCAGATCGAGGACGTGATCGGCATCGATGCGTCGGACGCCGTGATGATCTCGGCCAAGACCGGCCTCGGCGTTCCCGACGTGCTGGAAGCCATCGTTACCCGCCTGCCGCCGCCGAAGGGCGACCGCGATGCGACGCTGAAGGCGCTGCTGGTGGATAGCTGGTATGACGTCTATCTCGGCGTCGTCGTTTTGATCCGTGTTGTCGACGGCACGATGAAGAAGGGTGGCCGCATCCGGATGATGGGCACCGGCGCCGCCTACGATGTCGAGCGCGTCGGCTTCTTCACGCCGAAGATGGAACAGGTCGACGAACTCGGTCCCGGCGAGATCGGCTTCATCACCGCGGCGATCAAGGAAGTCGCCGACACCCGCGTCGGCGACACCATCACAGATGACAGGAAGCCGATCACCGAGATGCTGCCGGGCTTCAAGCCGGCGATCCCGGTCGTGTTCTGCGGCCTGTTCCCGGTCGATGCCAACGATTTCGAAACGCTGCGCGCGGCGATGGGAAAGCTGCGGCTCAACGACGCGAGCTTCTCGTATGAAATGGAAACCTCGGCCGCGCTCGGCTTCGGCTTCCGCTGCGGCTTCCTCGGGCTGTTGCACCTGGAGATCATCCAGGAGCGGCTGTCGCGCGAGTTCGACCTCAACCTGATCGCGACCGCGCCGAGCGTGATCTACAAGATGCACCTGACCGACGGCCAGGAGATCGAGATCCACAACCCGGTCGACATGCCCGATGTGGTCAAGATCGCCGACATCGAGGAGCCGTGGATCGAAGCGACGATCCTCACGCCTGACGAATATCTCGGCAGCGTGCTGAAGCTGTGCCAGGACCGCCGCGGTTCGCAGAAGGAGCTGACCTATGTCGGCTCCCGCGCCATGGTGAAATACGACCTGCCGCTCAACGAAGTCGTGTTCGACTTCTACGACCGCCTGAAGTCGGTCTCCAAGGGCTACGCCTCGTTCGACTATCATTTGACCGACTACAAGGTGGCCGACCTCGTCAAGATGCAGATCCTCGTCAACAACGAGCCGGTCGATGCGCTGTCGATGCTGGTGCAC
>DAIMKE010000535.1:0-4973 GCA_036721875.1 Bradyrhizobium sp.
GCAACAACACCATAGCAGGTGTTGCACTTGTTCTGTGAACTCAGGGGATCCAGTACGCCGCGGCTTCTCGATTCCATCATTGATGTCTCTGGAATACTGGATCCCCGCCTTCGCGGGGATGACGACAGAATGTGACCTCGCGTTCTCGCGGCAGACTCCGGAATGACGGATTGGCTAAACCTTCACGCCCTCGTGCTGTAGCAGCCAGCGCTTGCGCTCCAGGCCGCCGCCATACTTCACCAGCGAGCCGTTGGCGCCGATCAGGCGATGACAGGGCAAGACCACGCTGATGGGATTGGAGCCGTTGGCGTGGCCGACGGCGCGCACGGCGCGGGGCAATTCGATCTTCGCCGCCAGCGCGCCGTAGCTCAGCGTTGTGCCCGCCGGAATCCCGGACAATGCGTGCCAGACCTTCTGCTGGAACGGCGTGCCCGCAACGCGCCAGCGAATGTTTGCGAGGCGATCGAGATCGCCTTTGAAATAGCCTGATAGCGCGGTTCGCAGCTCGCGCGGCGCCCGCGCCGGCTTCAGACTCACCGCGCCATAGTGCAGGCGCAGCAGTTCTTTCATGCGCGCCTCGTAATCCTCCCAGTCGAGCGCGCGCAGGTTTCCGTCCGCGTCGGTCAACAGCAGCGCAGTGCCGATCGGCGTCGGCAGTTGGTCGAGGTCGAAGTTTTCGGGCGGCGTGGCGCGCATGGATTGCACTCGCGGTCGGGAATTCTCACGGGTGGAAAATATCGGCAGGCGGCGGCATTCTTCACGCAAGCCGTGCTAGCGTCCACCCGATTTCCGCTGCCGGTTGGGGACCGCAACATGATCTGGATTGCCAATTTTCTGGTCGCAGTGGTCGCCGCACTGCACGTCTATTTCCTCATTCTCGAAATGTTTCTCTGGACCAGGCCGCTCGGCCTGAAGACCTTCCGCAACTCGATCGAGAAGGCGACGGAATCGGCGGTGCTGGCGGCCAATCAGGGCCTGTACAACGGATTCCTTGCCGCGGGCCTCGTCTGGGGGCTGCTCCAGCCCAATCCGGAATTTGCGTTCCAGATCAAGGTGTTTTTCCTGCTCTGCGTGATCGTGGCCGGCGTGTATGGCGCGGCGACGGTGAGCCGGCGGATACTTTATGTACAGGCTGCGCCGGCAGCGTTCGCTTGGATTCTGCTCTGGCTGGCGTAGGAACGGCCTTCACGCCCTGTCTTCACGCCCTGTCTTGCATTGCCAAAACCGTTCCGCCAAACTCCCTGGCAACGATGGCGTTCGACCATCGGCATACATGGGAGTTAACGAGATGAAGAACGGGACTACCCGGCTAATCGCAACGGCAGCGGTTGCGATGGCGTTGTCGGCTTCCTCGGCTTACGCGCAGAAGAAATACGATACCGGCGCCAGCGATACCGAGATCAAGATCGGCCAGACCGTGCCGTTCTCGGGCGCCTATTCGGTCTATGCCAATATCGGCAAGACCCAGGCCGCCTATATGCGGATGATCAACGATCAGGGCGGCATCAACGGCCGCAAGATCAACCTGATCCAGTATGACGATGCCTACTCGCCGCCGAAGACGGTGGAACAGATCCGCAAGCTCGTGGAAGGCGACGAGGTCCTCCTGACCTTCCAGGTCATCGGCACCGCGGCGAATGCGGCCGTACAGAAGTATCTCAACGCCAAGAAGGTCCCACAGCTTTTCGCCGCTACCGGCGCGTCGAAATTCACCGATCCCAAGAACTTCCCATGGACCATGGGCTACAATCCGAACTATTTCGTCGAGGGCCGCATCTACGGTCAGTACATTCTGAAGGAGCATCCGAACGCCAGGATCGGCGTTCTCTACCAGAACGACGATCTGGGCAAGGACTACGTCGGCGGGCTGAAGGCCGGGCTTGGCGACAAGGCAGCCAAGATGATCGTCGCGGAGGCTTCCTATGAAGTTGCCGACCCGACCATCGATTCGCAGGTGCTGAAGATCAAGGATTCGGGCGCGGATCTGTTCTACAGCGCCTCGACGCCGAAGCAGGCGGCGCAGGCGATCCGGAAGATTCACGAACTCAAGTGGAAGCCGGTGCACATCCTCGACATCAACGCCAGTCCGGTGAGCGCCACGCTGCAACCGGCGGGCCTCGAGGCGTCGAAGGGCGTGATCAGCGTCAACTACGGCAAGGATCCGGCCGATCCGACCTGGAAGGACGATGCGGGCCTGAAGAAGTATTTCGACTTCATGACGAAATACTTCCCCGAAGGCGACAAGATGAACACGGTCAATACCTACGGGTATTCGACCGCGCAGCTGCTGGTGCAGGTGCTCAAGCAGTGCGGCGACGACCTGACGCGCGAGAACGTGATGCGGCAGGCTGCCTCGCTGAAGGACGTCGTCCTCGACCTCAGCCTGCCCGGCATGAAGATCAATACCGGGCCCAACGACTACCGCGTCAACAAGCAGTTGCAGATGATGAAGTTCAACGGCGAACGTTGGGAGCTCTTCGGTCCGATCATGGAGGATGCCGGACCGGCTGGCTAGAACAACTGTGATCGATCGGCGGATGCCGCCGGCGTCGCTGCTATTTGCGACGCCGGCGGTCTCGTTTCGGCACGGCGAGTTCCGCCCTCGCCGCGCACGGCAATACTGCTGGATTCTTTTTGGGCAGCAAAAGCCGATGCCTGTGTTCTGGCCTTGACTAAGGTCGAACATGAAATTGCGCGCCGTTCCGGCCCCGCTCCTTGCAATGCAACATGCGTTCCGCCAGTATCGCCGCAGCGATGGCGTCCGTTCGGGCTCAATACAGCCCCCGGCAAGGTTCATCGGCTCAATCACACATGAGGAACGCAAGGATATGAGGAAGCGTATTTTCCATCTGGTGGCCGGCACGGCGCTTGCGGTTGCGCTGTCGGTCTCGTCGGCCCACGCGCAGAAGAAGTACGATACCGGCGCGACCGACACCGAGATCAAGATCGGTCAGACCAACCCATTCTCGGGACCGGCCTCCGCCTATGCCACCATCGGCAAGACCCAGGCCGCCTACATCAAGATGATCAACGATCAGGGCGGCGTGAACGGCCGCAAGATCAACCTGATCCAGTATGACGACGCCTACTCGCCGCCGAAGGCCGTCGAGCAGGTGCGCAAGCTGGTCGAGAGCGACGAAGTGCTGCTGACGTTCCAGTTGCTCGGCACGCCCTCCAATGCGGCCGTGCAGAAGTACCTGAACGCCAAGAAAGTGCCGCAGCTGTTCGCCGCCACCGGCGCGTCGAAGTTCACCGACCCGAAGAACTTCCCCTGGACCATGGGCTTCAATCCCAACTACTTCGTCGAGGGACGCATCTATGGCCAGTACATCATCAAGGAGCATCCGAACGCCAAGATCGGCGTGCTCTACCAGAACGACGACCTCGGCAAGGATTACCTGAACGGCATCAAGGCCGGTCTTGGCGACAAGGCGGCGAAGATGATCGTGGCGGAAGCTTCCTACGAAGTCTCCGACCCGACCATCGACTCGCAGATCCTCAAGATCAAGGACGCCGGCGCGGACCTGTTCTTCTCGGCGAGCACGCCCAAGCAGGCGGCGCAGGCGATCAAGAAGATCCACGAACTCAACTGGAAGCCGGTGCATATCCTCGACATCAACGCCACCTCGGTGGGCGCTGTCATGAAGCCCGCGGGCCTCGAAGCCTCCAAGGGCGTGATCAGCGTCAACTACGGCAAGGATCCGCTCGACCCGACCTGGAAGGACGATCCGGGCATGAAGAAGTATTTCGAGTTCATGGCGAAGTACTATCCGGACGGCGACAAGGATTCGAGCTTCAACTCCTATGGCTACTCTACGACGCAGTTGCTGATTCATGTGCTGAAGGCATGCGGGGACAACCTGACCCGCGAGAACGTGATGAAGCAGGCGACCAGCCTCAAGGACGTGCAGCTCGACCTGTCGCTGCCGGGCATCCTGGCCAACACGTCACCGACCGACTATCGCGTCAACAAGCAGTTGCAGATGATGAAGTTCAACGGCGAGCGCTGGGAACTGTTCGGCCCGATCCTCGAGGACAAAGGCCCGGCGGGCTAGGCCCGGCGCCCCTCACGAAAACGATCGGCGGAAGAAGCGATCGGCGGTCCCTCGGGGCCGCCGATTTATTTTTGGAGGACCGTAGGATGGGTAGAGCGCAGCGAAACCCATCAATTCGTTGCGCGGAGAAACGATGGGTTTCGCTGCGCTCTACCCATCCTACCGAACAGCCCCCTATTTCGGTATCTCACCAAATGTCTTGCCGACCGGCAGCACCGCATGACGGATCAGGCGGGAATCCTCGACTGCGGCCTGGCGGTGTTTCACGGCCTCGCGGTAAACCGGATCGCGGATCATCTCGGCGAATGCCGCAACGCTTGGGTATTCGGCGATGAAGCAGTGATCCCAGCGCTCGTTGGAAGGCCCGATCAGCATCAATTCGAACCGCCCCTGCCAGACAATGCGTCCGCCGAGCCGCTCGAACACCGGGCCACTCTCCCGGCCATAGGCCGCATAGGCTTCCGCGCCGGTGGCCTTGCGGCCATCGGGATAGGCCGCCTGCGCGCGGAGCCGGACCAGGTTGAGCATGTGGATCGGCCCCGGCCGGTCGTTGGCCTTGAACTCTGCGAAAACTTCCCTGGTCGGATCGACGTGGCCCATGCGGTTCCTCTCCTGAAATACGATCGTTGACGTCGATGCTAGCACGCTCCGCCGCACCTCCTAATCCCGCATTAACCTCTCGGTAACCGACCCTTAAACTGCGCCCGATAGCGTAGGCGTGACGGGTATGAGCGGCGTTTGTCATGGCGTGGGGACGGAAAAAGAGCGGCGGACGCAAGGAGCCGCTTTTCGGGCTCCCGGCTGCCCTCGCCGACCTGCGGCTCTCTCCCGACGATCGAATTCCCGCCGCCACCGGCGACGAAAAACCGAAGAAACCCGTGCCCAAGCGCAAGCCTGAAGCGGATGACGAGGACGAGC
>DAIMKE010000536.1:0-4968 GCA_036721875.1 Bradyrhizobium sp.
CTTCAAGGCCGCGGCGTTTGCGGATGACAAGCACAACAGGCTGCTGCGCGAGCTGGAAGCCGACATCGACGCGGTGACGCTGGAGGGCAAGGATGTCCCGGTCAAGCTCAAGGTGTTCGACTCGCTGTTCGTGCCGCTGGCGAAATGGTCGATGCTGCTGACCGGCAACTACCGCTGCATCACGCCGAACGAGCCGCAGTCGATCCGCGACGCCGTGCATGGCGATCTGAAACTCTCGCAGTCGATCTACGACCATGTCGACGGCATCGCGCGGCGTCTCGGGGCCGATCCTGAGGACCAGGTGCCGTTTGCAAAATACGCCAAGGCCGCCGAAAGCCTGCTCAAGCCGTCATCGGCGGCGAGGGCGGTCGCCAGCGGCGCGCCCTTCATCGAGCGCGTCGACCTCTTGGTGAAGCTCGTCTCCGATCAGCTCGGCGCGCCCAGCGCCGAGATCGACCGCACGGTGCAGACGGTGGATCAGAAGCTGAACGAGAAGATCGTGGCCGGCGGATCCGGCTCGGCGTGAGGCACGGTTCACCCCATCAGCGCGTTCATCCCGCCATTCAGCGGTAAAGGGTCAAGGTTTTAGCCGGCTCATGACTTCGGTCGACACAGGTGCCGAAAGCGCGCCTGCGGTCATGTCGACCAGATTTTCGATCGCGCGTTCAACATCGAAACGCTGACGCGAATGGCCTCGGCGTTCCTGCTGGTGGTCAATCTCGGCCAGCCCGTGGACTATTTGCGACATGGTTATAAGGAAGCGCTGTCTCAGGACCACGTCAGGAACGTGTCGAAGTTGCTTGCCGAGGAGCATGTAGACCCGGCGCAGCCCAAGGTCTGAGGCCACTTTGGAAAGCTCGACCAGGTCAAATTCCGAACGTCGCTGGACTTCGCTCAGGAACCTGATCCACCCGCGTTCACCCGGCCACTTCTTCGGCGATCTGATTCCAACCGCGAGCGGTTCGACCATTGCCGCGGCCAAGGATCGAAGGTCGTCGAGCTTTCCGCGTAATTCGAGTTCGTGGAGAAATTCCAGACGGCGATAATCTCCACCTTTCATCCCGCGAACAACAATAGCGGAGACCAAGGCCTCCTTGCTGGAGAAATGGTACTGCAATGCAGTGGAATTTTTCTGGCCGGCCTCTCTGGTGATCTCCCGCATCGACACGGCATCAAGGCCGCGTTGCGCATAGAGACGCTCCGCCGCACCGAGCAACGCTTCTTTCGTCGCATTCCGGTCGAGCGATGGATTTTCACGCGTCACGGCTTTTTGCATCGTCGATTTCTTGCATAAACTATCCTGCTTGACAAATTAATGCAAGTGACTTAGCCAGTAATGTAAATGAATTATTAACGAGGCGCAAGGAGACGCAGACGATGAACAAGGCGAAGAAATTTTTTCTTGGCTCGCTTGCAGCACTCGCTGCCGCGACCGCGCTATGCACTCCGGCAGCCACCCAGCAGCCGCGAAAGCCGAACATCGTCATCATCTGGGGCGACGATATCGGCCAGTTCAATGTCAGTGCCTTCAACAACGGCATCATGGGCTACCAGACTCCGAACATCGACAGCATCGCCAAGCAGGGCGCGCTGTTCACGGACTGGTACGGCCAGCAGAGTTGCACCGCAGGTCGCTCAGCGTTCATCACCGGGCAGTCGCCGATCCGTACAGGTCTCACCAAGGTCGGGCTGCCGGGCGCGCCCGAAGGGCTGAAGAAAGAAGATCCGACGCTCGCCGTGCTGCTCAAGCCGCTGGGCTATACCACCGGCCAGTTCGGCAAGAACCACCTCGGCGACCGCAACGACATGCTTCCCACGGTTCATGGCTTTGACGAGTGGATGGGCAATCTCTACCACCTCAACGCCGAGGAAGAACCGGAGAACGTCGATTATCCGAAGGACCCGGCCTTCAAGGCGAAGTTCGGTCCGCGCGGCGTCCTACACTGTTTCGCAACCGACAAGGACGATCCTACCGACGATCCGCGCTTCGGCAAGATTGGCAAGCAGAAGTGTGAGGACACCGGTCCGCTGACCAGGAAGCGGATGGAGACGGTGGACGAAGAGGTTACCGCCGGAGCGATCAAGTTCATCGATACGGCGGCGAAGACAAACAAGCCGTTCATGGTTTGGTGGAACGCCTCCCGCATGCACGTCTTCACGCACTTAAAGAAAGAATCGCAAGGGAAGACCGGCCTTGGCGTCTATGCCGACGGCATGGTCGAGCATGATGGACATGTCGGGCAACTACTGGCCAAGCTCAAGGAGCTAGGCATCGAGGACAACACCATTGTCATGTATTCCAGCGACAACGGTGCCGAGTTCTTCAACTGGCCGGACGGAGGCTCGACGATGTTCCGCGGCGAGAAGAACACGCAATGGGAAGGTGGCTTTCGCGTCCCAACCGTCATTCGCTGGCCCGGCATCATCAAGCCTGGCACCGTGATGAACAATTTTGGCGCGCATGAGGACATGATCCCGACCTTGCTCGCGGCGGCCGGCGACACCACCGTCAAGGAGGACCTGCTGAAGGGCAAGAAGATCGGCGACATGACCTACAAGGTCCATCTCGATGGCTACAACCTGCTGCCGTTCTTCAAGGGCGAAGTGAAGGAATGGCCGCGTCGCGAGTTCATCTACTGGACCGACGGCGGAAGTGTCGCGGCGTTGCGCTACAATAACTGGAAGCTCAGCTTTCTGCGGCAGAACTCTGTAGGTATCAAGGTCTGGGAGACTCCGTTCGAGGAACTCCGCTGGCCCATGCTGACCAATCTTCGCATGGATCCGTTCGAGCGTGCCTCGGATGAATCCGTGGGGTATTCGCAATGGGCAGCGGAACGCATGTTCGTGTTGGCGCCAGCGGGCGCCTATGTTGGGCAATGGCTGCAGAGCTTCCGGGAATTCCCGCCGCGCCAGAAGCCCGGCAGCTTCAGCCTCGACCGCGTGATGGAAGCCGTGACTGCACCTGGGAAGGGCAGCAACTGACGCCCGAACATTCCGCGCTGCTGTCGATGACGCTCACTACTGTGGCCGGTTATATCGACCGGGCCAGGCCGTGGTCCTCCACGCCCAATAATTTCCGAGAAAGGAAACTCTCATGCTTCGCTCTCTTATTATTGCAGCAGCTCTTGTTGCATCCACCGTCATGTCTCAGGCGCAGGTCGAACTGAAAAACTATGCCGATGCCAAGGGCTACATCGACGTCCAGCAACTGACCTGCGCACAGCTTGCAGGCACCTTTCAGGAAGATGCCGACTTTTTAGGGGTTTGGTACAGCGGCTGGTACAATGGCCTGGCGAAGAAACACGCCATCAACGTGGCGCGGACCAAAGCGGGGATTCACAACGTGATTGTTTACTGCAAGGCGAATCCCACCAAAAAAGTCATTCAAGCGATCGATGTTATTCTGAAGGCGGAGAAGAACTAACGGGGGCTAATTGCTTAGATCTCGTCATCCGAGCTGCGGCGCTAGGGAGGCGCAGCTTGCGTACCCGAGTGATCGTGGTGGCAGGCTGGTGCTGCTGTCGCATTCGGCCCAAATGAACGCAGCGAGCGCAGGTGACAGGAAGACCGCATTGCCTATGCTCAAGGCGCCGTGCGCGAGATCAAGGAGTGATCAGGCGATCATGGACCACCCCCGTAGTTTACCGGGGAAAAGCCTGGGCGAGCTGCCATCCATCCCGATCAACGATCGCGCTGCGGAGGTCCGAGCAATCATGGTTGGTGAGTGAATACCTCCGCTGTCCCTATTACAGCACAGTCACTTCCTCATGAGGGCAGGAGACTGATTTTGCATAGCGTCCGCGCCGACTTGTTATGCGAACATCTAAAAGATCGTTGGGAATGACGAAAGCCTGCTCACAGCCATCCAACCGAAAGCCTGTCATGAACCGTCTAGCCCGCGTCGCCTTGTTTTCCGCCGCTTCGATCTTGTCGAGCGTGTCCGCGCTGGCTGCCGATCTTCCGGCGCGAGCGCCGGTTGCACCGGTCGCCTATGTGCCGGCGTTTTCCTGGACAGGTTTTTATCTCGGAGGCGCGCTCGGTTGGATCGAAACGAATCCCGAATACACCACCGGGGCGCTCGTGCTTGGGACGCCCTTCATCGTCTCATCCGCATCCAGCAAGAATGGCCTGAGCTACGGAATCCTGAGCGGCTACAATTACCAGATGGGGCAAGTGGTGCTGGGCGTCGAAGGGGACTTCACCGGCTGGACCGTTGGCAAGATGCGGTACACCTCCATCACCGGCGATTTTCTCACGGCGCACAGCAAGTGGGGTGGTTCGATCCGTGGACGGTTCGGTTATGCTGCTGACCGCGCTCTATTCTATCTGACGGGCGGTGCAGCGTTCGTCTCCAATGAAACCTCGATCCCAACGACCGGCATCTCTATCGGGGGTGATGGCGTGCGGTGGGGTTGGACGGTCGGCGGCGGCATCGACTACGCTTTCACCAACAACTGGTTCACAGGCATCGAATATCGCCACTCGCAATACGAGACCAGGAACTTCGTGTACCCCATACCGATCTTGAATCTCGGTTTCGTCGGCTTCAAGCAGGAATTGAGCACCAATCAGGTGACGGCGCGTATCGGCTACAAGTTCTGAATGAAGCGACATCTGGCTGCTTGATCAGAAACTGAACGAGAAGATCGTGGCCGGCGGATCCGGCTCGGCGTGATGTACACGCGGCAGTTGTCCGGCTGCTGTGCCTGCGCGGGGCCATCATGGCGTCGCAGTCTCGCCCTTTGACTTGCTCCCCCATGCTGATAGTTTGGCGCGGGGAACTTCTGTGAAATACGCATCGCGCAAACGGATTGGCGTCGGGGTGGCATGGCTTGCCGCCTATGCGCTCGTCTTGAATGTCATCCTGTCGAGCGTGCTGCATGCGGCGGTGCTGTCTCCCCTGACATTGGCTGCCGGGCATACGCTGTGCGCCAACAGCGCCGAACTCGGCGCGGTGCAGGACGATGC
>DAIMKE010000537.1:0-4968 GCA_036721875.1 Bradyrhizobium sp.
TTGCTGCAATCTGCTGGCGCTGAAGGCCCGGGAAAACGGCGTCGACCTCATCACCCGCGCGTCGGACGATCTGCCCGTGATGAACGGCGATCCGCGCGCCTTCAGGCAGATCGCTCTGAACCTCGTCGCCAACGCCATCAAGTTCACCGAGCGCGGCGGCAGCGTGACCGTCTCGGCTACCGTCGAGGGATCGCGGCTGATGCTGCGGGTTGCCGATACCGGCGTCGGCATCGCCGCCGCCGACCTGACGCGGATCGGCGATCCGTTCTTCCAGGCCGGCAAGACGTTCGAGCGCAGGCACGAAGGCACCGGCCTCGGCCTGTCGATCGTGAAGGGCCTCGTCGGATTGCACAACGGCGAGATCAGCGTGCAGAGCAAGCTCGGCGAAGGGACCACGGTGGCTGTGGCGTTGCCGCTTGACTTCGCGCCGCCATCGGCGCCTTCAAGCAATATCGCGACGCTGAAGCCGGCGCTGCGTTCCGGATTGCAGGAGTTGGCCAGGGAATCGATAAAGGAACCGACAAAGGAATTGATACCGGAATTGACGCAGGAATTGACGAAAGAGTTGCCCCATCAGGTGAAGAAGCGTGCCTAGACGTACTGACGACGATGACGAGACGCCGCGCCGGCGCCGCCGGAGCGCGAAGGCGGCTGCGATCGAGCCGGAGGAAGAACGCGGCCTGGTGATGCGCATTTTCCTGCATAGTCCGAAGGACGTGGTTGCAGGCCTGATCGCGGCGACCGCCATCTGCGCCATCCTCACCAATGCGCTGTTCCTGCAGGCCGGCCGTCATCCGTCGCCGATGTTCGGCTCCGTCGTCACGCTGCCGCCGCCGCAGGCCGCCGTCGCGAGCCCGTTGCCGCGCCCGCGCCCGGTCGTCGAGGCCGATCCGCAGGAAACGCGGCAGGTCGAGGTGAGGGGCGCCGATTCCAGGCAGGCCGATTCCAGAAGCGCTGACGCCAGGGCCGCTGACGCGATGACCAACCTGGTGGTCAGATCGACCAGCCCGCCTGCCACCACGCCCGCAAATGTGGTCCGGCCACCGGCGCCGATTCCTGCTGCGACCGCGCAAAGCGCCGGCGCGCGCCGGGTGGCGGCGGTGCAGCGCACGCTTACCCAATATGGCTATGGCCAGTTGAAGCCGACCGGTGCGGTCGGGGCGGACACCCAAACAGCGATCGCGAAATTCGAGCGTGAGCGCAAGCTTCCGGTGACCGGCCAGATGTCCGACCGGCTGGTGCGCGAACTCTCGGCCATGGTCGGACACCCGATCGAGTAGCTTCCCGCCTCCCGGCAGTCTATCGTTCCCCCATGCGACTGAAATCATCCATCTGGGTGGCCGCCTACCTGCGCCGCTGCCAGACCGAGGGCATCTTCGGTGCCGTGCGCAAGCGCGGCGCGGAGGAGGCCGGCGCGGTATTCGTCAAGGTGGCGCTGCTCGACGGCAACGCCATGCTGTATTCGCCCGCGCCGCAGACCTTCTATGACGAGAGCCGGCCGAGCGAGCGGCTGTTCGCGCCGGCTTCGCCGCAGCCGGTGCCGGAACAATCCGTGGAGGAGCGTCTCGCCAAGGAGCTCCGCTTCGATCCGGACGCATGGATCGTCGAGACCGAGGACCGGGCAGGGCGGCATTTTCTCGATCTGGCGAAGGCCTAGCGCCCAGGTTCAGCCCAGTGGCTGCATCCTTCGAGACGCATCGCTCTGCGATGCTCCTCAGGATGAGGTCTCACACCTCATGGTGAGGAGCACGGCTATGCCGTGCGTCTCGAACCATGTGGTCGCACCCCAAGTCGTGCAACAAATCTAGCGCTTCGATCCGTCGGTGCCGGTGCGAATGCCGGGCGCGCTTCCGGGCTGTACCGTGGGCCGCGCCGGCGAGGCCGGCATGCGCGCGCGATTGCGCTCGTCATCGTACAGCGCGGGACGGTATTTGTGCCGGGCCACCGCCATGGTCGAGCCGCGCCATGCCGCCAGCATCACCAGCGCCGACCGCTCGCTCAGCCGGTCGTAGAGCCGCGACAGCCGGTAGACGTTATGCACGGAGGAGCCGAATTCCGGATCGAGGAACATCAGGATGCGCTGGAACGCCGCGCTCGGCATGTCGAGCGCCCGGGCCGCACACGCCAGCGGCTCGCGGCCGGGATCGTTGACGACCTGCTCGGCGATCCGCGCCGGCAGGATCAGGGCCTCGCCGATTTCGAGCGCAAAATTTTCCTTGTCCTCGGCGAACGCCGCCATCTCCAGCGTCTGGATCGCGCGCACCGCGCGGGCTGCGGGAATTCGCGCCGAAGCCTTCAGCGGCGTCTCGCATATATTGTGCAGGATCAGCGCGCGCTCGCTCGCACTCGCGGCAAAGAACATGTCGCTGATTTCGGCCGCATCGTTCGGCCGCATCGAGAGCGTGGACGCCATCCTCAACTGCGCTTCGGTCAGCTGCGGCTTCTCCGGCGGCGCGCCGACCGGTGCGGTGGCGATCGCGGCTGCGACCGGCAGCGGCTGGTGCGGACGCCGCAGCCCGAGCTTGTCCATGATTTCCGCCGGCGTCCCCGGGTAGATCGCCAGCCGCGCCCGCACCGCCGCACGCGTCGCATCGTCGACCTGGTCGATCAGGCGGGACGTCAGTTCGATGAACTGCCGTTCCTCGTCGTCGGAATGCACGCTGGCCTGCACATAGAGGTCGGTCAGCACGCGCAGCAAGGTCGGGCGAATGTCGACGCCCTCGCGGCGCGAGAGCGACATCAGCCCGTCGAAACCCGGGAATAATGGAGCTGCGGTCATGTCAGGTGTACGCGACTTGGGGAATTCTTCGCGTCAGCCTACGCGCGCCCCTTTAAGGCTTGGTTAAGGAAAACAGCCCGTGAAGAAATCCCGTAAAATCTTGTGTATTGCCGGGACCGCGACCCCGTAAATGTACCGCCTGCGCAAATTAAGATGCCGTTAACCACGTTCTGTTCTGAATAATGGCATGTCGCCGGCCAGATCGCGTCTCGGTGGCAACCAGAGAGAACGGAACATGGGCACCATCATTGAATTTCCGGCGGATGCGGCTTCGCGACGGCCGGGCCCGACCATGGATGGCGCGCCACGCGATGGCCTGGGAACCGTACTGATCCTTCCTGTTGTCCGCATCGAGCGCCAGGTCGCCGAAACCGGTGACGGCCGCGGACCGGAAGAGGGGACAGCACCCGGTCGCCGTCGCCGTCGGCGCACCTGAACCGCGGACGTTTGAAAATGCCGGCGATGTGCCATCCGATCCGGACTACCGGGCTTCGGTCACTCCCGGCTCTCGTCGTGCTGCTTATGGGCGCAACGCTTGCCGGCTGCAGCGGCGGCGATTTCGGCCGCACCCGCGCCGATATGCGCAACGACGACATGCACCGCTGGATCGGCGTGGAGGCCACCGCAAGCATCGGCCTCAAGTCGTCGCAGTTCCAGCTCACCGAAAACGAACGACAGCTGCGCGATCTCGCCTATCCCCTGATCGAGCCGCCGCGTTCGCGCCCGGCCTGGAAGAGCGTGTTCGGGAATTACCAGCCGCTGCCCTCGCCATGGCGGCAGAAGGTCGTGTTCGACCGCACCATGTACGGCCGTACCCTGATCGACGAGCCGCACCGTTCGCACACCTCGCGGTATCAGCAGCTCATCGAGGACGTCCGCAACGACATCACCCGGTTCGAGCCGTTCTTTGCGTCGGCCGGGCGCGTGATCGAACTCGACCACAAGCGCAACGCCAGCCTCAGGATGGTGTCCGAACTGTCGCCGCGCGAGAAGGCCGACGCGGTCGCGCGCATGGAAGAGAACACGCTGATCGTGCAATGGGTCCAGCAATGCCTGGAACAGCGCATTTCCTCGTATCGCTGGGCGCTGGAGCGCCTGGTGATCCAGGCACCCGACGGCATCGCCGCCGACGCCGACCGCCTGATCGGCGAACTCGCGGCGCTGACGGCCAATGCACCGATCGCCGCCCAGCCGGTGATCGGGCGGGCAATCACGGTGAAGGGGTAGTCGATGTATCCCCTTGGCCAGGAGCCAAACGAGTCCTGGCATCCGCACTTCAGGCAGGCGCTTGCATTCATCAGCCAGCATTTAGATCGGGGGGCAGGGGCCGCTGCAGCTTCGTAGCCCGCATGAGCGAAGCGACATGCGGGGCCAGTGCTCCCGCATGTCGCTGACGCTCATGCGGGCTACGAAGCTGCGCGCGCCGGACGGCTAGTCTAGCGCTTGCCCTTCGGCGCCGGGGCAGGGGCCGGCGCGGGTGCCGGTTCGGGCTGCTTCACCGGCACGGGCTCGGTCTGCAGCTTGCAGCTCGATGCCGCGAGGGCCGCCTGTGCTTGCGGCATCAGGCCCGGCTCGGGCGCCAGCGCCTTCAGCACGATCAGGCCGGTCGTGGTCGGGGAGTCGATGATCAGCCGGTCGGCGGCGGTGACTTCCTCGTCCTCGGGCAGTTCGGCGTGCTGCTCTTCGGTCATCAGGTCGAGTTCGATCACCTTGCGGCCGGCCGAGCGATCGTTGATGGCGTAGTAGGCGACTTCGTTGCGCGTATAGAACGACACCGACGTATAGGCCTGGCTGACGGGCACCGTGAGCTTGAGCGCGCCGTCGGTCAGGTCGTAGCGGCAGATCGCGACCGCAAAGGCCGGGTCCATGAACGGCATCGGCGCGTTGCCGGGATCGGCGAGCGGCAGCGCCGTCACGGCGTTGAGCTTCGTCATCGGCGTCAGCCGCGAATAGGCGTCCTGGGTCGCAATGCGCGGCAGCGCCAGCACGCTGACGAGATGCACCACGCCGCCCAGCAGCACGCCCGCGATGATAGTGAAGAGGATGCGGATCATGGGCACCCCACCGTCGTGATCGAGGGCATCGGCGCGTCACGCTGCGTTCGCGTCGCCACCCCAACCGGCGTATCGTACAGCCGCAGCATCAGCGCATAGCGTTCGATGCCGCCGGTCGGCAGCCAGTTGCCGGCG
>DAIMKE010000538.1:0-4968 GCA_036721875.1 Bradyrhizobium sp.
CCGCTGCTCAACTCGTGCAAGATATCTGCCACATCCGCCGTCATTGCGAGGATCGTAGCGACGTAGCAATCCAGAGTCTGCCCGCAGATACATTTCTGGCTTGCTTCGCTTCGCTCGCAATGACGATGGAGAGAGTTTCGCGCTATTCAGCCGCCGTCAGCCGATGCACCTTGGCGGCGATCTCCTTCGGCACCGGTGCCGTCCATGGCGCGCCGCGGCGGCGCTTGACGTCGACCTCCATCCAGTAGGTCTCCCAGCCCCGCGTCGGCCCGATTCCGTCCATGGTCGCGGGACCCTGGATGCTGCGCGCGTTGGCCTCGTCCAGGAACAGCATCGGCTTCTCGCCGCCGGAGACCTTCTCGATCTCCTGCCGCAGCAGGCGGCGATATTGCACGATCGCCTTGTCGGATGTGCCGAGGTGCTCGTTGGTGCGGTCCTGGATCGCGCCCATCGACTCCACCGCCCACTGGTCGTGGACATTGATGTCGGCGCCCATGCCGGTATAGGTCTCGGTCGCCTGTTCGTGCGGATCGAAGCCGTAGTCGTTGCTCTTGTTCTTGCGCGATTTGTAGTCCGGCAGTTCGTACAGTTCGAGCCGCTGGTCGCGCATCTTTTTCTTGTCGACGGGTGTCGTGTAGCTGGTGAAGATCGCGTACCAGTAGCAGTTCTCGTCATCGACCGGCACGTGCCACTGGGTGATCGTCATCTCCGTGCTCATCGGAATCACGAAGCCGTGCGGGAATAGCTGGTTGGTGACGCGCACATGCGTCCGCTCCGAATCCAGTTCGCGCAGCGCGATCAGCCGCAGGCCGTATTCGGTGTGCTCGACATTGATGATCGGGTTGTCGTACTCGCGCAGAATCTTCGTCATCGGCATGTCGCTGCCGGCGGAAGCGCCGCGGAACTGCTTGCCGTAGGCCGTGGATGTATCCTCGTCCTCGAAGAAACGATGCAGGAAAGAGGCGTGCGCCGGATCGATGCCGACTTCCAGCGCCTGCAGCCAGTTGCAGTTCATGTGGCCCTTGAACGCAAAGGTATGGCTGTCGGGCGCGATGAAGCAGTCGATCTCCGGAAACGCCGGCGGCTCGCCTTCACCCAGATAAGCCCAGAGGATGCCACCCTTCTCGACCACGGGATAAGAGCGCTGCCGGATGCCCTGGCAAAGCTTTGAGTCCTTCGGCTCCGCGGGCGTCTCCAGGCACTGGCCGGACACATCGAACAGCCAGCCATGGAATGAACAGCGTAGCCCACCGTTCTCCAGGCGGCCGAAGGCGAGGTCGGCGCCGCGATGCGCGCAGTGGCGGTCGATCAGGCCGTAGCGGCCTTCCTCGTCACGAAACAGCACCAGGTTTTCGCCGAGCAGTCTGACCGGCCGCACCGGCCGCGGCCCCTGAAGCTCGTCCACCAGCGCCGCCGGCTGCCAGTACATCCGCATCAGCTTCCCGCAGGGGTCCTTGCGCCCGGTGCGGGTGATCAGGTCGTTCGCTTCCTGGCTCATCATGGCGACGGTCTCCGTGAGAAATGTTCGCCTATTGAACGTTTGTGCGATTTTAACGTAGGCTGTGGTTGAAGCAAGCGGATTATGGAGGCAGCGATGCCCAAGCTTAAGTGCTACGAGGACGCAGACAACCGCGCCGCGACCGATTTCATCGAAAGTCTCGACCGTGGCCTGCGCGTGCTGGAACTGCTTGGCGGCGGCCAGCAGCCGATGACGCTGAGCGATCTCGCCAAGGCCGCCGACCTGCCGCGCGCCACGGCACGGCGGATCCTCTTCACCTTCGAGCGCGCCGGCTTCGTCGAAAGCGACGGCAAGCTGTTTCGGCTGACGCCGCGCGTGCTGGTGCTGGCCTCTAGCTATCTCGCCTCCAACCATGTCGTCTCGGTGCTGCAGCCCGCACTCGACAAACTGTCGAGCGAGGCGCAGGAGATCAGTTCGATGGCGATCCTCGATGGCAACGACGTCGTCTTCATCGCCCGCGCCAGTCCGACGCGGATCTTCTCCGCAGGCATCGATATCGGCTACCGGCTGCCGGCGTTCTGCACCTCGGTCGGTCGCGTGCTGCTGTCACGCCTGCCGGACGATGAGCTTGCTGCGGCGCTCAAGGCCATGAATCCCGCACCGCTGACGCCGTTCACGGTGACCGACCCGAAGACGCTGCTGAAGACGATTATCGCCGATCGCGCCCAGGGCTATTCGCTGGTCGATCGCGAAGCCGAGCCCGGCTTCCGTTCGATCTCGGTACCGGTCCGCCGCTACGACGGCGCGATCATCGCCGCCATCAACATGGGCGCGCACGTCGATCGCGTGTCCGCCGCCGAGATGGTCGATCGCTTCCTGCCGCTGCTGCGCGAGACGGCGGCATCGGTCAAATCGATGCTGGTGTGATAGATCATCGTCCGGCTTGAAACGCCCGGTGAGGTTGCGGCGATCCGTATCGTCGAAGAGATCGCGTTCGGTCGGCGGGAAGAAGCCCAACTGGTCGACGATCTGCGCGCCGCGGGCGATGCAGTGTTTTCGCTGGTCGCCGTTGATGACGGGATCGTCGCTGGTCACGCCATGTTTTCGCGGATGAAGGCGCCGTTTCCCGCGCTGGCGCTCGGTCCCGTCGCGGTGCTGCCGGAATGCCGGCGGACGGGCATCGCCAGCGAGTTGATACGCGAGGGGATCGCGCGCAGCGAGGCCGCCGGCTGGGCCGCGGTCTTCGTCCTCGGCGACCCCGCCTTCTATCGGCGTTTCGGATTCGATGTCGGCAAGGCGAGGGGATTCATCTCGCCTTATGCCGGGCCGCATTTAATGGTCCTGCCGGTTGGAGGCAGCGAACTTACGATCACCGCCGGACCCATCGAATACGCGACTGCGTTTGCAAGTCTCGAATAGCCATGATGAAAAATTCATCTGGATCTGTCCCCGCGACATCATTTCCACCGTCGCTGCGCCCGCAATGATGGGTCTAGCGCTTGAGCGCCGCAGCGATTGCCTCGAACTTTTCGACGATCTGCGGCGTCACCTGATAGCGGAGTGTGCCCGCGACCGACAGGCTGACGAGAATCGCGACGATCGTGTACTGCGCCGTGAACACGGCCAGCAATATCGCGCGCAGGCGCCGCCGCCGGGGCTTCGGCGGCGCCGCTGCGGCAAGGATGGCCGCGTCTTCGCCTTCAACGGTGCTCATGCGGTTCAATGCTCGGATAGAAGCTGATCGACGCGCGACCGGAGTTTCCGGTTGGCCCGTTCGGTCTCGCGTAGCTTCTGCGCCCAGGCCAGCGGCACGACGTCGTGCGTCTCGTGCAAATTGGCGAACACCAGCCCCGCCTCGTCATGGTTGCGCCAGACCATGCGTGCCAGACAGGAAATGCCCTTGCGCCTGATTTCGAAATCCACATCGTCGGGGACAAGGGCCGCGCCCTCGAACTCGATCTTGGCCCCGAATATGTTGAAGTTGCGCACGAGGCAGGCAAACGTCGAGCCGCGCGCATTGAACGCGACCATTCCACCGTAGTAGACGCGGCTTCTGGGCTGCAGACGCTGCTCGAACATGATCGGTCTCCCGTTGAATTAACGGGTTGGTAACACTATCATAGGGTGTATTGCATCAAGTGCTCGCTATGGTAGTTAATGGTCGCCCCCGTCTTCGGATGCAACTTTTGAGCGCATGCCTCTGCGCGACCGGAAATCGAGCGTTTCTGGGGGGGGGCTCTTTCCGCAGAAATTATCAGGAGGCCGCGCTGCGCAGGCCGAAGGCGTGCTTGTCGTGCAGCACCGGCGCCACCGCATCGATCAGGCGTGCGGCTGCCGCGTCGACGGAAAGGCCCGCGGTATCGACCACGGCCGAGGCGCGGGCATAGAGCGGTTCGCGGCTGACCAGGATGTTGCGTAGCTCGGCCATTGCGGACCGATCATCCGCCATCGGGCGCAAATCGCCCTGACGGCGCACCCGCGCCATGTGCTCTTCCGGCTCGGCCTTGAGCCAGATGGTGTAGAACGACGACAGGATCAAATCGAAGGTCAGCGGTTCGGAGACGATGCCGCCGCCGGTCGCCAGCACCATCAGCTCTTTCCGCGCCAGCAACTGCGTCAGTGCGGCCTGCTCCATGCGGCGAAAGCCTTCCTGGCCGTAGAGCGCGATGATCTCGGCGACGGACAATCCGTTCTGCGCCTCGATCTCCTTGTTGAGCTCGACGAAGCTCCAGCCGATCTTCTTCGCCAGCGTTTTGCCGAGCGTGGATTTGCCGGCGCCGCGCAGGCCGATCAGCGCGATGCCGGAGAACGAAACACGCCGCTGCGCCGAATGGCTGCTGCCGGCGAGCATGTCCTTGGCCTGCGCGATCTGCGCCGGCGACGCTTTCCGCAAGAGATCGCGGATCACCGCCCAGTCGGGCGCGGGCTCGGTGGAGGGGATGAGGTCTTCGAGATGCGCGCCCATCGCGTTCGAGACCCGGCGTAGCAGCACGATCGATACGTTACCCTTGCCGCTTTCGAGCTGTGCGATGTAGCGCTCGGAAATCCCGGAAACCTTGGCGAGCACCTTTCGCGACATCCCGCGGAGGGCGCGCATGGTGCGGACACGCTGGCCGAGCTGTTCGAGAAAGCCGGTTTCGGGGTCGCTGGCCTCGGTCATTGCCCTCGTTCGGCTTTGGCTCTGGGTGAAGCTTCTTGCGGGTGAACGGATTTCGGAAACATAATGCCGATGAGGATTGACAGCAAGCGCGCCCAGTGTCTTTCTATGAATTATAATTCTTAAAATCTGGGGAGAACGCGTCGTGAGCGGCACGTCCGGTTCCTACAACGCAGTGACCTGGCTGCTCGACCGCAATGTCGACGAGGGCCGTGGGGCAAAGCTCGCCTTCACCGACACCGTCTCCGAACTCAGCTATGGCGAGCTGCAGAAGCAGAGCTGCCGCGTCGCCAACATGCTGCGCCGGCTCGGCGTCCGCCGCGAAGAGCGCGGTGGCGATGATCATGCTCGA
>DAIMKE010000539.1:0-4967 GCA_036721875.1 Bradyrhizobium sp.
CGGTCGAACCGCGCGAACACATCCGCGATCGGGGAGCCGAGCGCGGCCAGGATCGTCGGCTCCAGCGCCTCGAACGGCAGCGGGGTCACCCGGTCCTGCAGCGTTGACAGCGCGCGCACCCATTCCGGCCCGAGCAGGTCTTCGCGGGTGGCGAGCACCTGCCCCAGCTTGACCGCGACAGGTCCAAGGTCTCGCAGCAGCGCAACGACCCTCTCGGGCGTACCGAGGTCTACCGGCTGCTCTGCGCGACCGGGCAGCAGGCCCAGGCGCGAGGCGAGCCCGTTCAGGCCGTGTCGGCCCATGATCTGGATGAGTTCGGCCAAGCGCGTGCGCTCACCGATCTGAGGCTCGCCGTCCGTGGAGGACATCAGGCGCTGCAACCATCCGCCTCGCGCGGACGGCAGCCATCGAGGAACAGGTCGATACCGCGCGAGATACGATCGCGTGCGGCATCGTCGTACGCGGGAGGAGACAGCCCGAGCGCTGCACGGCGCATGGGCGCGACCACTACGAGGGTGACGAACTGCTCGGCGGCAAACACCGGGTCTGCCAACGATAGCTCACCCTTTGCATCGGCATGGGCGAGGATCGAGGCCACCCACTGCACGGCCCGCTGGTAGCCGAAGTCGTGGATGTTTGCCGCAAGCGCTGGAAAGCGCACGGCCTGCGCGATGACGACGCGTTCCATGGAGGTGATCCGCGGCGTCAGCAGCCACTCGAGCAGACGATCGGCGATTACGCGAAGCCGCGATTGGATGTCGGGTTCGTCGCTGCCGGAAGGTTCGAGCGCGCGCAGCTGCGTATCGATCTCGTCGAGGATCACCGCCTCGAACACGCGGGCCTTGCTGCCGAAGCGCGCGTACAGGGTTCGCTTGGAGATACGCGCCTGTTCGGCGATCATGTCGGCACTGGCGCCGTCAAACCCGTGTGCGAAGAACAGCTCGCGGGCGCTCTTGAGGATATGCGAGGTCAGGCGAAGCGCGTCCTCGGTCGTGGGTCTGCCCATCTTCCTGGGCCGACCTTTCTTTTCGATGTCGCTCAATCTCGTTCTCCTGGATCGACGGTAGCGTGATCCGGACAGGTTGACGAGAAATCACGCCGAGAGGGTCGCTTGCTCGCCTGCCAGCTCGATCTCAGCCCAAGGCTGTGCTTTTGTATCGCCGTCGCTCAATCCTGTGACGTTGGCTTGTAGACGGGAAGAGACGGAGCACCCACGCCCAGTCCCTCCTGATCGATGCGAACGGCCGTATCCCTGACAGCACCGACCTTGTTCCTTGCTGAACGAATGGTCTCACGCAATTGAGCCTGTTTGGCAGTCGTGCCGCGGATCGCGGGTCGAACCGCCTCAACGCGCGCCGCAAATCGCTCGGCTCCGTCTCGAGCGTTCAGCAACGTGCGGTTCGCTCTCGCGAGAACGATCGCGCGGCGGTCGTCCAGGGCAAGCCTCAACCGTTGTGCGCTGGCGCCGGATCGCTGCAAGGCGTCCCCCACAGCTACCACGCGAGCGCGCGCGCCAGTAAGTCCGTCGGATGCCGACCCGGCCCTGTCTGCCCAACCCGCGGAACTTTCCGCAAGCGCCGCCAGTCGATCGCTGGTCCGTTCCTGCTGAGCGGCGTCGAGGTTGCGAGAAACAGAATCCACGGTGCGGCTGATCTTCTCGACCAGTGCGACGGGGTCCCCTCCGCCGCCAAGGAGCCCGCCTTCCTTGGCGGGAATGACGGGAAGCTCCCCGTCGCTCACCGCAACGATCGGGGGCGCACCAGATGTGGCGCCGTCGAGGCTGATGTTCGCGGTGCCGGCCAGTGCCGATCTTGCGATCGACGCTTTTACGCCTGCGACGATGGGGATCTGCGGATCAAGGTTGACGGTGACGAGAACCGCTGACGGGTCCTCCTTGTCGAAGCGTATCGACGTGACATGACCGGCCGGTACGCCCGAGAAGGTCACCGGCGACCCCTTCTCCAGGCCGGCAACGCTCCCGGTGAAGCGGATCATATAGGGATTGCCGTGTCCATCGCGTGCATCAAACAGCCACAGGGTGAAGATCAGGAGCGTGCCAAGCAGAAAGCCGGTCACTACGAGCACCAGGAATTTGTTCGACCGCGTTTCCATGCGAGACCATAACCATTAAGAAGCCGGACCCTATATGTAAACCGTACCGTTTCCCAGATGGCTGGAGCAAAGCCGGCCTTTCAAGCTGGCAGAGCCTGATCAGGACGAGGATGGATTCGTGGCTGGAGACTGGAGCCTGCAACCAGGCGACATACCGTGGGGGAACAGGCTTGGCCTGGAGCTGGTTTCGATCGGCGATGGCCTCAGCTCGCTACGTGTCGGTTGGCGTGAGGAGCTGGCGGACGAGGACGAGACTTTAGCGACGGGCGTGTTGACGAGCCTTATCGATCAGGCCTGCGGCGTTGCTGTAATGTCTCGACTGGGAAGGCGATTGGCAATCTCGACCCTCAACCTGAAGGTGGACCATGTGCGGTATCCCGAGGCGAGATGCTCCGCGACAGCGTGGGCGCATTGTTACGACGCCACCGAGCACCGTGCGTTCGTACGGACCGAAGTTTGGGATACCGATCCTTCTCACCTGATCGCGACTGCCCAAGGCGTCTTTTCGATCAATCGGGCTGTCGGGCCATGAGCGGCTTCGCGCAGCTGCTAGGCTCCATGATTTCAGAGAACGGTGACGCCTTTGTTTTGACGCCAGTGGAATACATGATCGGCAACCCTCTCCTTCCCGCCTTGCATGGCGGAGCTGTGGCATCCTTTCTCGAAGTGGCAGCGAAGCGTGCTCTTGCACGCCAACTTCCGCATGGGCACGTCCCGAAGCTCATCAGCGTGAACCTCCAGTTCCTTGCCTCTGCTCGGCCCGATGCCCTTGTCACGACGCCTAAGGTCAGGCGTGTCGGGCGTCGGATCGCAGTCGTTCACGCCGAAGCATTCCGCCGCGGAGATCCCGCGGCTGTATGCTTCGCGCAGCTTGAGTTTGCTGTGCACGAGCCCATCAGAGTGGGTGGCAATGCCGACCGACACACACTATGATACGGCTCGGTTTACATACGATAGGGTTGCTGGGTGGCTGACGAGCAGGCTGAAGATCGAGGCGGCGACGCGCCGCAAGACCACTCGGACGCAAATTCCCAGCAAGAAGCCAGGTCGGAGGACGGTTCCGAGGAGAAGAATGGCGAAAAGAAGCCCTCGCTTCTCGAGCGCTTTCCGATCATCCGCTACGTCCTCATCGCCGCGCTCGTTGCGGGCATCGTCGCGGCGGTCGTCTGGTACCTGAACTACCGCGCGAGCGGCCAATACCTGCAGTCGACCAACAACGCCTATGTGCGCGCGGACTTCGTGACCGTTTCACCGAAGGTAGGCGGCTATGTCGAGCGTGTCCTCGTCGCCGACAACCAGCCTGTCCGCCGCGGCCAGCTGCTCGCCGTCCTCGATCCTCGTGACTACCGCGCCAATGTCGAACAGGCGCAAGCTCAGATCGCCGCAGCCGGCGCCAACATCACGACCGCGCGCCGGACGCTTGACGAGCAACAGGCCACTGTCGCTCAGGCCGCCGCCCAGGTTGCGAGCGCCGAGGCTGCCGCCGCAGCGGCAGAGAACGAGGTGAGACGCTACGAACCCCTCGCTCGGACAGGAGCGGAATCGCGTGAGCGCATCGCAAACCTGGTCCTTCAGCGAGATCGAGCCTCCGCGGAGTTGCGCGCGCAGCGAGCCGCCTACCTCGCCGCCCGTCGCAGTGTCGCAACGCAAGCGGCTCGCATCGGCCAGGCGGAGGCGCAGCGTGGCACCGCGCAGGCGCAGCTTGCGCGCGCCTCGACGGACCTCGGTGCGGTCCAGATCCGCAGCAGTATAGACGGTGTGGTCGCGGACAAGGCGGTGCGGGCCGGGCAATATGTCCAGCCGGCGACCCGGCTGATGTCGGTGGTGCCAGTCGATCAACTCTACGTTGAGGCTAACTTCAAGGAAACACAGGTCGCGCTGATGCGCGTCGGACAGCCCGTGACCATCAAGGTGGATGCACTTGACGGCGCCGAACTGCGCGGCCGGGTTGCGAGCTTCTCACCAGGCACGGGCGCGCAGTTTTCGCTCATCCCGCCCGAGAACGCGACCGGGAACTTCACCAAGATCGTTCAGCGAGTGCCCGTGCGGATCAGCATTGAAGCGGGGCCGGAGGCGCGCCGGGTGCTGCGTCCCGGCCTGTCGGTCGAGGTCACGGTCGACACGATCAGCGCAAAGGGAAGTCGTGATCGGATCGAGCAGGAAACCGAGCGGCTGAAGCGCGGCGAGACGCAGGGCACGCGCTGATGGCGGCCGAACGCGCCGGCCTGCGCGACTGGCTAGCCGTCGCCGCGGGCACGATCGGGTCGTTCATGGCGCTGCTTGACATTTCGATCGTCAATGCTGCCTTGCCCACCATCCAGGGCGAGATCGGCGCGAGCGGCACCGAGGGCACTTGGGTCGCGACCTCCTATCTCGTGGCGGAGATAGTCATGATCCCGCTCAGCCCCTTTCTCGTGCGCCTGCTCGGCCTGCGCAACTTCCTTCTGGGTGCGGCGGTCAGCTTCACCGGTTTCTCGATCGTGTGCGGGATTTCGACGACGCTGCCGATGATGATCGCCGGGCGTGTAGGGCAAGGCTTCACCGGCGGTGCGCTGATCCCGACTGCGATGACGATCATCGCGACACGGCTGCCGCCGGCGCAGCAGCCGATCGGAACCGCAGCCTTCGGCGGCACCGCCATCCTTGGACCTGTGCTCGGGCCAATCATCGGGGGCTGGCTCACCGACAATTACAGCTGGCATTACGCCTTCTTCCTCAACGTGCCCGTATGTGCCGGACTCGTCCTCCTGCTCCTGCTCGGGCTCAAGCACGAGCATTTGCGGCTCGACCAGCTGCGCCATGCCGACTGGTTCGGGGTCGCGGGGCTTGCCATCGGCCTGGGCGCGCTCACCGTG
>DAIMKE010000540.1:0-4965 GCA_036721875.1 Bradyrhizobium sp.
GCATCAATTAGGATGGTGATCGAACCTGGACGTTCCATGTCGACATCTAGAACCCGCCCCCTCGCATGGACGTGTCCCGCTGGGGAAACCAGTTTATTATGCTCGCGATCCAGCTTGTCTAGCCAATTACCACCCGAAGACAAAAGGTCCTGACTGTGGGCAGCAGGGATCGGCGTCAAAACAACGCAAACTATTGCTGAAGATATCGCGAGTGCGCCTGCCACAGCAAGTCGCGCGGCTTGGAGGCCCATGTTGTGTACCTTGTTTCTAGAACAGGCGGCAAAATCCATCATTTGAGATTTTGTACGATCCTGTCAGCCCGTCTTTGATCCAAATCAATATTCGCACATAAAGGTGGGCTGCTTATATCCGCGGGATTTCGGCACCGCGCGCCCCAAATCTGCCGAAGCTCTTCCAAATGGGTATCGATCGCCGTGATTGCCCACGTCAGGCGACTGGTCGTCTCGCTCTCGCGCTTCCAGCCTGTGCCCTGGCTCGCGGACACCGTTCTTCTCCGCCACGTCGCCATGCACTCCAGCGGCAGCACAGCGTCAGTGCATGCCGCCACTCGCTGCTTCTTTGCGATCCTTGAACGAGTTCGTCTTGTGGCATTGGTAGCATTGATTGATCTGCGTGTCTCCGTGGCCACCCATCCGCATCGAACCGGCTGCAAAGTGCTCGGTGTAATGGCTCGGCGGCGCCTGATGACATTGCGCACAGGTTTTCGATGTGGGAGAAGGATGCAGAAAGGAAGCGAGGCGCCACGTATCCGTGTCATGGCAGCTCGCGCAGCCGCGTCCCAGGAGCTCCTGATGCGGGTCCTGATTGCTGTGGCAGCCCGCGCAGTCAAGGGCGCTCCTCTCCGGCCCGGCTGAGACCGAAGCCCCAAGGAAATCCGCCATATCCTTGACCATCTGCCGGGCAACTCCCGGATGACCTGTCACTCCGATGGCAAGGTGCGAGCCGATTCGCACGAGACTGGCGTGGTCCATTCTGGTCGGGCGCCCGGCCCCCTCATGCTCGGTGTGGCAACCTCGGCAATCCTGGATCATGGCATGGAAAGCGGTCGGCTGCTTCGCCAGATCCGTCGCTGCGCTCGCATGACATTTGATGCAGGTCGCCGCTTCGACGCCGCGCGCAGGCGTGTGGCACGCTTCGCATTTGCCGCTTAGGAAGGCATGTTGGTCAGAGAGGCGACCGGGCTGGAAAGCCGCCTGCCACGCCGGGATCGATGCCGATCCTGCGCGAAAGAGCATCGCAATCACCGTGCCGCTGGCAAGAATGCCTGCGACGATCAGCAGGAGGTAGAAGGCATTGAGAGGCTTCACGACAGCCACCGCAACCCATAATAGATCTCGCCCGCGACGTGCAGCACCAGCAGCGCGTACATCAGGATCGCGGCCACCACATGCGCCACGACCCAGCGCATCGACACCTTCTTCAAGACCGCGCGCGAGCCGATCGCATATTCGAGATCGGCAATGCCTTCGACGACCTGCAGCATCGAGACGTTCTGCAGGGCCGGTGCGCTGATGTTGGCCGCGGCGGCATCCTCCAGGGCCTGACGCTCGGCGAGCGCGGCGGCCGCCTGGTTGTAGGTCGCGCGAAGGGTGCCGAGGCGTGACTCCGCCTCCTTTAGCTCGATCGAGGTCTGCGGCAGATAATATCGCCCAACAAATCCTGTGGCGACGACGATCAACATTAGAACAAGAAGAGCGATGCCGAGCTGGCTCTGGTATTTGTGTCCGGTGTGCAGGATCGCCAGAAACGCGCCAAAGACGCCGGCATATACATGGAATGTCAGCAGCGCGCGCAACGAGACGACGCGCGTCACCCAGCGCTTGAGCCAGCCCACGTACTTGACGAGAGGATAGATCAGAAGGGCAACCATCAAGGTGGCAGCCGCCACCCCGAGCACGAACCCCATCAGGCTCCCGGCGAACCGCGGCGCGGTGTGCAGCAGGAACGCCGGAACGAGGAACAGGATGACGGAAAGAACAGCCTCGACGATCTGCCGTTCGGTCTGGTTCATGTCATGCCTCGACCACCAAATTGCCGACCGACTTGGCCTGGCAGGCGAGAATGATGTTGCGGGCCTTGTCTTCGGGCGTGAGGGCGTCCTCCACCTCCATCGTCACCTTGCCATCGAGCAATTGCGTCTTGCAAGTCCCGCAGATGCCGACGCGGCAAGCGTAATCGATCGGCACCCCGACAGACTCGGCAACATCGAGCACCGTTCTGTCGGGTGGTAGCGGAACGATTTTGTTCGATTTCGTGAAGCGAACGGTGGCGGTCGCCGGCCCGATTGCTGGCGCAGCAGGTGGTGCACCGGTCGTGGCAGGAGCTACCTGCTCCCTCGAAAGCACCTGCGTGACGCCCGGCGGTGGCACGGCACCGCGCGCCGGTCCGAACGCCTCGGTCTTCACCTGGTCCGACGGCACCCCCAACTCGGCCAAGAGCTTCTTCATGGCTTCCATCATGCCGGGCGGACCGCAGAGATGGACACGCCGCTTTACAACGTCGGGCACCGATTGGGTCAATAGCTCTTTCGTCACGTGGCCTTGCGGACCCATCCAGGAGGTGCCCGCTGCCCGCGCCATGGTGGCGATAACGTGCAGGTTCGGCATGCGGCGTTGCAGGTATTCCAGCTCGTCGCGAAAGATGAAGTGTTCGGTGGTCTGTACGCCGTAGACGAGAAAGATGGCGCCCCGCCAGGCGGTATCGAACAGGTAACGAATGGCCGCCATCAACGGCGTGATTCCCACCCCGCCACCGATCAGAACGACGCTATCTGCTTCTTCGCCTCTGAACGTGAAGGCGCCGAACGGCGCTGTGACTTCGATCAGATCACCTTGTTTGACCTTATCGTGCATGTAATCGGAGAAGATGCCAGGCTCTTCCCGCTTGATCGTCGTTTCCACATAGGCGGTCTGGGCGGCCGACGAGGCGATCGTATAGGAGCGCCTGACGAGCTTGCCATCGATCTCCGCGGAATAGGTGAGAAACTGTCCTGGCAGGAAGCTGAAGGGAATTGGCCCGCCATCCGGATGTTCGAGGCGGAACGTCTTGACGTCTTTCGTTTCGCGAAAAATCGCGGCGACCTGGAGCCTTCCCTTCCAATGCCCAGCTGTGGCAGTTGGACTTGCTGCCACCGCCGAACTTGGCCGTCCCGCTTCGCCCGCCTGCGCAGGCGGAGCCGCAGCTGGCGGGGCAGGAGATGCCGCTGGAGGTGGTGGCGCGGTTGGCGGAGCGGGAGTAGCCGGTGTCCGGGAGAGCGCCGCGACGGCGGGAGCGCTCGTCAAGCGCTGCACCAAGGCGTTGGCGCGGCGCAGACGCAAGACGTAAACGAGAATCATGGCCACGGTGAACGTCGCCAGCACGGCCATCGTGACCACGTGAAACCACGATAATCCCAGTCCTGCTTCGCCGGAGACAGCAAGGGTGGGAAGATTAAGTTGCGTCCTGAACCAATCGAGCGCGATCTGCTGCGGCGGCTTTCCTTCCGAAAGCGCTCGGAGCGTCGTCGCTGCGCTTTTGGCCTCATTAAGCGCGTCGCGAAGACGGGACGTCGCCTGCTCCGCGCCGGCGGAATCAGCCCTCGCATTGGCCTGGCGAAGCGCCGCTTCGGCGCTCGCGATCCCTTCCGTGGCGGTGTTGAGTTGCGCGCGCGCTTGCGATTCGATGCGCTGGCGCTGCTCCGCTGAGACGCTCGGCATATCCATCAGCGATGGATAGAACTCTTTGCGCGGACGGCCGCCCATTTCTCCCATGTCGCCCATGCCGCCGCGGCCCATTCCGCCCGGCGATGCGCCGCCCATTTCTCCCCTCTCTCCCCTTGGCGGTCCCATTCCGGACATCGACGAGCTAGGCGGCGCCCCCATGGTGTTCGGCGGCGCGGCAGGGTTCGTCGACCCAGGTGCATTCGGATGATGCGACTCGTGCCCCCCTTCCATCTCCGCATCGACCTGGTATGCTGGCAGGCTCACGAAACTGACCGCCACGATCAGAGCCAATATTGAACGGCGACGTCCAAATGCGAGCGGCACGGCGAACTCTCCCGAAATTCCTGGTATGAGAGAACATTATCTCACAGGGAACACAAGCCGAGGCATGTTACTGCGTTGCGGGCCTTTATACCCTCTTCGAGGTGCCAATGGAGGATTGCGCGGCTCGGGCCAGTTCGTCGACAGTCGACTTGAGGCTGTCCGTCGCGGCTTTCAGAAGGTTGCGCATCATAGAGTCCGTCGGTGCTGCGCGTGCTCATCGCTTTTCCCCGTGCGCAGACAGAATGGGACGCCGGCCCGGCGCCAGTTGTCGATGGTCAAACACAGTGCAGCATAGATCTCGGTCCGGGATGTGGTCGACATTGAGTTCTTCGCGATAGCTTCGCGTGGCGCGGCGGCCGACGGTGCGCGGCGAACTCACCCTCGGCGGCAAAATGCCGGGCGAGCTCAGGGGTTTGCGGACGTGCCAAGTGCACAGCAGAAGCCGCACGATATTACCGCCCATCAGAGAAGGCCGATCATTCCAAGCTGCATCATCCTCTCCAGCCTCGGCGGATGAGCTGTTAACTGCCGTCGCCTCGCCCGGAACCGGAGTGCTGCAGCCGTTCCATAGCAGAGCCTTCAAGGAATTGGCCATGATGGCTCCTTCGAGTCGCCATCGCTAATCCAGCTCACTACATCCGTGCTGTCGAATGCCACAGGATAAATCGGGTTTAGTGCCCGCTGATTGACCTGGATCAAACCGGGGAAGCCTAGCGTCGGAGAACATGGTGTTCAGTTCGGCTTCGAGTTCCTCGAGCAACGGTCTCATGCGATGCAACGTGTTTGTGAACGGGACGGCTGTCCTCCGCCGCAAGGACAGCAATTGCAGCGCCAGCCCCTGAAAATCTCGCGCGATGAGCTGGACACGCTGGCAAAGGAAGCGGCGATTTTCACCTGCCCCGCGGCGCCGGACCAATCA
>DAIMKE010000541.1:0-4963 GCA_036721875.1 Bradyrhizobium sp.
CGCCTCGGCATCGTAAGCGATCGTGACTCCCTTTTCGATACAGGAGTCATTGAAAGTGGCAGGCTGGCCCGTATCGTTGTTGACGATCACGCCTTTCGACTTCTCTTCGAAGCGGCATTTGCGCCCGGTCTGCGCTTGTGCAATCTGCATCGTGCCGGGGATCAACTGATTGTCGAACGCATGAAGTGCCTTGGGATATTCCATGAGTTTTACAGCGGCTCCGGTCTTCTGCAGTCGCGCGACATAGTCGCGGCATGGGCCGATCGGCACCCAGTCGTCCGCGACGCCGTGATAAAGCCGGATCGGTTTCCCGCTCACCTTTTCATCGTCGATGAGGACTGTGTTGCAGGGCGTGTAGAAACCAATATAGGCGGCGAAGCTCGCGCCCTCGGGCGCGTAAGCACTCTGGAAACGGTTGAGACTCGCGTACAGCGCGGGCACAGCGCCCTTCGAGAAGCCCATGACCGCAATCTTGCCTGGATCAATGCGTGGATGCTTCGCGAGCACGGCGAGCGCCGCAAAGGCGTCGTTCATCATCGCGAAGCTCGAAAGCTGGGCTTGATCTAGAATGGTGTTCGCAATCCCGCGGCCTGTGAAGCTGTCGGGGACGAAAGTGGCGAAGCCAGCCTTGTTCAGTTCGCCTGCCCACATGCCATGATTGAAGTTGATGCCGCCCGAACCATGCACGAGGACGACCGCCGGAATCCGATCGGTCCCGGGCTTCGGTATACGAAGTTCGCCCGCGATCGTGACGGGCTTGCCATCCGTTTTGCCGAGCAGGAAGTCAGCCGTACTGAGTGTGACGGTCTGCACCGGATGAATCTCGGTGCGGAAGATGGCTTGTGGCCATGCGGCTTGCGATAGGAAGACAGGGCAAGCGATCGTGAACGAGCACAGGGCGCGAACGAGTGAAGTGTTCATGAATTCCTCCCTTGCTATCCGACGTTCCAGATGACCAAGGACGATGCGCACGCTACGCGTCACTTCACGATAAGTAGTTTCCCTTGATGGTTCGAATGTGTGGCCGCCCGTTCGCGCAGCTGCCTTGGAACTCCAAGTTACATCCCGGCGGGTGCCCCTACAAGAAATACCCCGTGGCTAAGCCGAAGTTGCGCAGCGCTTGCCTCCTCAGCATCTGTGCGGTGCCTCACATACCTGCCGCCTCACTTGTTGGACCTTCGCGAAGCTCCCCGCCCACCTGAGTGGGCCGGGATCTCAGGAGGTTCGGATGACAAAGCATCGCAGGATTACCGGGTTCGTGGCCATCGCACTGCTTGCGGTCGCCACCACCGCCATCAGCAAGAAGCCGCACCCGACCGATGGAGCCAGCTTCTCGAAAAGCTCCTCGGTTGATGCGAGCGAGCTCGCGGCCGCGAATTTCGACGAGCGCTGGTCCGCGATCGCCGCATTGACGCCCGGTGAGCAATCGGGGCCGCAATGATCGCGTAGCGTCGAGGCAGTCCCAAGGCTAGCGCGCGCTCAGGCTATCGGTGCGGCATGCACCGATACGTCCACATGCAGTCCGCTCGGATCGTCCGCATTGCCGACGAAGCCGCCCGATATCGGGCTGGCCTGCTCCGCCTCCCTGGTCACGCCCACCCGGATCAGGTTGGCGCCTGCAATCAGGCCATTGGTCGGATCGTACTCGGTCCAGCCGGCGCTGGGCAGATAGACGCTGCACCAGGCGTGCGTGCTGCCGCCGCCGACGGTCGTACCCGAGGAGTCGTCGTACAGATAGCCGGTGACGAAACGCGTGGCGATGCCGAAACTGCGCAGCGCCTCCATCATCAGCACGGCAAAATCGCGACAGGTGCCGGAGCCGAGCGTAACGGTCTGCGCGGCCGTCTGCGTGCCCTCCTCGTAGCGCGCGTTGTAGCGAAACTCCTTCTTGATAGCGTGCGTCATCGCTTCCAGCACGCGCAGCGTCTGCTTGCCCTCCACCTCCGACACAACACGGCGGGCCCAGGCGTCAACCTTTCGCTCGGGGTCCGGCATCTGGCGTTCGGCGAGGCGCGCGAGATCGGGAATCTCGTGAGCGGCATAGGAAAACGGAAACGTCTCGGCGGTCGCGTCGAGGCTGAAGACCGGAAGCGGCTGGCCATCGGGATGATGCGTCATGTCGAGCGTCGACACGATGCTGAGCCGTTTGGTCCTGAGCGCTTCCGGCCATTCGAGATAGCAGATGGAATTGTTGAAGACGTCGTGCTTCCAGTAGATCGCCTTCGGCTCCGGATCGACCTTCAGGGTTGCGCTGTGCAGGCGCAGATCGTGGCTCTCGTCCGGCCGCACCATCAGCTTGTGCCGCAGCAGGCCTACCGGGTTGCGGTAGGTATATTCGGTGGTGTGGACGATATTGATTTTTGCCATACGAGCCTCCTGCGACTGGATTGACTCCATTGCGCCGGGCGGGCTCGATGGTCCGAGCGCCGGACACTCTCCACGATGGCGACGGTAGCGATCTCCTGGATCGGTGGCTAGGTGCCACCACCGATGGAAAGGGTATTGATGAACCTCGATCTCGCCCTCATCCTGCTCATGCTCGCGGCCGCCATCGCGATGTTCGTCGTCAACCGGCCTCGCATGGATGCCGTAGCGCTGCTCGTGATGGTCGCGATGCCCTTCACCGGCGTCATCACCATGAACGAAGCGCTGGCGGGCTTTGCCGATTCCTCGATCGTGCTGATCGCCGCGCTGTTCGTCATCGGCGAAGGCCTGGTGCGCACCGGCGTCGCGCGGCGGCTCGGCGACTGGCTCGACGCCAAGGCGGGCAGCAGCGAGAACCGTCTGCTGATCCTGTTGATGGCAGCCGTCGGTGGCCTCGGCTCGCTGATGAGTTCGACCGCCGTCGTCGCCATTTTCATCCCGGTGGTACTGCGCATCGCGCAAAACCGCGACATGTCGCCGGGCCGGCTGATGATGCCGCTGAGTTTCGCCGCGCTGATCAGCGGCATGCTGACACTGGTGGCAACGGCACCCAACCTGGTCGTGAACGCCGAACTGATCCGCCAGGGCGCGCAAGGCTTCAACTTCTTCAGCTTCACCCCGTTCGGGCTGCCGCTGCTGGTACTCGGCATCGCATATATGCTTGTCGCGCGCGGCCTGCTCCCCGGAAAGCGTTCGATCGCTGCTGCGGAACGCCGCCCGAGGCTCCAGCGCTGGATCGAGCGATACGGCCTCACCGATCGCGAAAGGCGCGGCCGCGTCGGCACCGGATCGCCGATGGTCGGAAAACGCCTCGACGAACTGTCGCTTCGCGCCGCGGGCGTGAACCTTCTCGCCATCGAGCGCGGCACGGGGTTTGCGGCCGAAGTGCTTCGTCCGACCGCGCAAACCGAACTGCACGTCAACGACGTGCTGCTCGCCGACATCGACACCTCGCACGACGGCGCCAACGAATGCTGGCAGTCGCTGAACCTCGAACCGCGTCCGCTCGGTGAGATCGGCAACTATTTTGCCGACCGCTCGCAGGAGATCGGCGCGGCGGAAGTCATCCTGCCGGCCGAGTCCGCTCTGATCGGCCAGACCGTGCGCGAAGCCCGGATTCGCTCCGAATACGGCCTCACGGTCATCGGGGTGCGGCACGGCAACAACGTCGTCACGCACGGCCTGCCCGAGGAAAGGCTGAAGGTCGGGGATACTCTCCTGCTGTTCGGCTTCTGGTCCGACATTGCGGAACTCCAATCCCACACCGAGGATGTGGTCGTCCTGAACATGCCCCTTGAACTGGAGGAAGTTCTCCCCGCAGCCCGGCGGGCGCCGCACGCGCTGGCCGTGCTCGCCCTCGTGGTCGTGCTGATGGCCAGCGGCCTCGTGCCGAACGTCCAGGCCGCGCTGATCGGCTGTTTGCTGATGGGGCTATCGGGTTGCGTCGATTTCAACAGCGCCTATCGCTCCATCAACTGGAAGACCCTCATCCTGATCGTCGGCATGCTGCCGTTCTCGCTGGCTCTGCAGCGGACCGGAGGGGTCGATCTCGCTGCCGACGCCGTCGTCGGCCTGGTCGGTGAAGCCGCGCCGCGCCTCGTCCTGGCGACCCTGTTCGTCATCACCGCGGCGCTGGGCCTGTTCATCTCCAACACCGCCACGGCCGTATTGATGGCGCCAGTGGCGCTGGCCATCGCCAAGGACCTCGGCGCCTCGCCCTATCCGTTCGCCATGATCATCGCGCTGGCTGCCTCCACGGCTTTCATGACGCCGATCTCCTCGCCGGTGAACACGCTCGTGGTTGGTCCCGGGCAATACAGTTTCGGCGATTTCGTCAAGGTGGGCACGCCGTTTGCGATCATTGCCGCAATCGTGAGCGTGCTGCTCGTTCCGATCCTTCTTCCGTTCTAGTAAAGCCTGGCATGCCCTCTGCGACGTCCCAAAAATGTCATCTTCGAGGTCCCGCACTGCAACAGAGGGGATCACACTCGAACACGGAGGCTCCCGCGGCCAAGGTTGCAGTGTATGCAAAACTGACGCAGATTTCGGGTAACGCCGAAGGCTGAACGGCGAATGTCCAACAGGGAGGCGACCATGATCAAGGTAAGCGTTATGTATCCCAATACACAAGGCGCGCGCTTCGACCATACGTACTACAAGGACAAGCATATGCCGCTCGTGAAGGCCCGCATGGGCGATGCTTGCAAGTTCTACACGGTCGACAAGGGCCTCGCGGGTGGAGCGCCGGGCGCTCCCGCGACCTATGTCGGGATGTGTCACATCTACTGCGACTCCGTCGAGGCCTTCCAGAATGGTTTCGGGCCGCATGCCAAGGAGATCATGGGAGACATTCCCAACTACACGGATCTGTCTCCGGTGATTCAGATCAGCGAAGTCGTCGTAGGCCAGTAGCCCGACGCCCGGTTCCTTCCGTCTCATTCGCTCGTCATCCCCGCCAAGGCGGGGATCCAGTATTCCAGAGACGCTAGAGCGGTTCATCGATTGATTGAATCGGGAGGGATTCCGTTGGGGGGCGGTT
>DAIMKE010000542.1:0-4960 GCA_036721875.1 Bradyrhizobium sp.
AGGCGCGCCCGCCGAACAGCAGCGAGGTGGTGTCGCTCTTGGGATCGCAACCGATCAGCAGCACCTTCTTGCCCTGCTGCGCCATCATGTAGGACAGGTTGGCCAGCGTAAAACTCTTGCCGATGCCGCCCTTGCCATAGATCGCGATGATTTGGGTTTCCTTGGTGACCGGCGTCGTCACCGGTGCATTCGGTTCGATCGCGGCTTCGGCCCGGAGTGCATCCTTCATGTTGATTTGAGGCACGGCATTCATGAGAGCGAACTCCAGTTCAGAACCATTTTCAGGCAGGCCGAATCCTCGAACGCGATGCGATAGGCGTTCGAGGTATCCCGGGCGTCGTGGTGGTGCGTAATCAGCCCGTCGAGGGAAAGCCGTCCGGACTCGATCAACGCCGTGATCGCGACGAGATCGGACGGCTGCCATTCAGCGGCAACGCGAAGCCGCGCCTCGCGCATGAACGCGGGCGGGAACGCAAAGGACAGTCGCTCGCTGTAGAAGCCGGCCAGCACGATCTCGCCGCCCGGCGCGATGCGGCCGATCAGCGAATCGAGCAGACTCGCGTCGCCGCTGACGTCGTAGATGCTCTTGTAATCGCGCCGTACGTCGTGCTCGGGATCGATGACGCCGTAATCGATGGCGCCTCCGGCGCGCGCCGGATTCTTCTCCCACACGGTGGGCGGATCGTTGCGAAGCGCGATGGAGATGCGGGCCAGCAGCCGGCCCAGCACGCCGTGACCGACAATGCAGTCCGGCGCCGACGCGCCGCGCGCCGCGATGGCATGGTAGGCCGTCGCCGCCAGCGCCAACAAAATTCCGCGTTCGCCAAGGTTGCGATCGAGCGGCACGGCGCGTTTTGCCGGGACCACGAGGCGCGAGGCGGATGCACCGAACAGGCCGCGGACTTCGCCAAAACATTTCGCGCCGGGAACAAAGACGTGCTGGCCGGGAAGTACGTCGGTGTCGGATCCTGCCTCGACCACGCGGCCGACCGACTCATAGCCGGGCACCAGCGGATATCCCATTCCCGGGAAGGGGGGCATTCGTCCCGACCACAACAATCGCTCCGTGCCGGTGCTGACGCCGCTCCAGTCGACGTCGACCACGACGTCGTCAGGGGTCGGGAGACTCAAGGCAAGCCGATCGAGCTCGATCTGCTCCGGCTGCCTGAGGACCACTGCGATGGTATCCATCGCCACTCCGATCTTCGACGGGGCGCGGAAGGAATTCCGCGATTGTAATGCTAACCTGACGCAATGAAGTGTCAAGATAGATTAACAGATTTCTTAACCGGTTCGGGCCGTGAGAATGCTTGCCAACATTGGCATCGCGGCCGGCCGCAGCGTGATATCGATGAAGCCCGCCTCGCCGAGCATTTCCTTGAGCCTTGCGAAGGTCCTCGGCCGACCGCTGCCCATCGCCAGCAGATAGAAGGCGAAATAAGCGTCTCCGATCGGCTCGGCGCCGCGCACGCCCGATATCGGCTCGGCAATCAGCAGGGTTCCATGGGCCGGCAAGGTCCGGCGGATTGCGCGCAGCAAATTCATGGCGTCGGCGTCGCAATGGTCGTGGACGACCCGCACCAGGGAGACGATATCGGCGCCCTCAGGCAGCCGATCGGTCAGGAAACTGCCGCCGATCGCAACCGCACGCGAGGACAGCCCGACGGAACGAAACCGTTCGCTCGCCTGGTCGGCGACCGCGGGCAAATCGAACAAAACACAACGCAGTGCTGGGCTTTGCGCGGCGACCTCGGCGATGAAGGATCCATCGCCGCCGCCGATATCGAGCAGACAGCGGTGTCCGCGGAACGAATAGGCCGACAGCACCTGCTGCGAAATCATCGGCTGCGATGCCGCCATCAGCGCGGTGTAAGGCGCGATCGCTTCATGAGAAAGATTGGCAGCCCTACGATTGCCCGCATAGGGCCAGTAGGCCGCGAGTTGCCCTGCCCCCGCGTCGCCGCGCAGCAACGCGATGGGATCCTTCAGATCGCTGTACAGCATAGCATGATGTTCGATCATCGCGATGACACCGGGATTTCCCAGCAAGGCTGCGCCAAGCGAACCGAGACCATAGCGGCCGTCGCTGCGGCGCTGCAGGAGTTGCAGCGACACCGCGGCGTCAAGCAGCAGTACGGTGGCGTCGGCAGGCAGCGGCAGCCGCAACGATAATTCCGCAGCGCTTAACGGCCCGCCCGTCAGTTGATCGAACAATTTCAGGCGAACGCAAGCGAGCAATATCTGCGAGTAGACGAAACCGGCGCAAAGGTCGAAGAGCTTGCTCGCCCGCCGCCGCGCGATAGGCCGTGTAAGTGCAAAAGTGCCCGCAAATCGCTGGAAACCTGGATCGGCGAGAATCCTGTCGCGCAAACCGAGCAGCCGGTCCTGGAACGACCGTCGCGGAACAGCTTGTGCTTCCGATGCAGGCTGGCGATCGGCCTCCTCGCCGCCCCGCGCGTCGGGCTCTTCACCAGCGACGCCGCGATGCGCGATCGTGGCCATGCCGGCTACGCAGCAAACTGCGCTAGCTTGGCAGGTACCAGGCGCTTGGCCTCCGAGAGCATCAGAGCACGCAGCTCGGCGCCATTGGGGCACGGCGGCATCGCATCAATGGCACCACGTACCAACTCATGCAGCCGGTAGAGCGCGCCATCGAGACCGAGCTCAATCACCGCACTCGGACGACCCAGCGCGAGATCGCGGCCGACCGGCTTTCCGATCTCCTGTTCATCCGAAGCGGCGTCGCGGATATCGTCGGCGACCTGATAAGCTTCGCCGAGTTTCTCGCCGACCATTCGCCATGGCTCGGCATCCGCACCGGCAGATGCAGCTCCGGCAACGGTCGCCGCCGCGAACAATGCGCCGGTCTTGGAGCGATGATAATGCGCGAGATCGATCTTTGGTTCGCACTCCCAGGCCTGGCCCGCGACGATCCCAAAGGGCACGCCTACCGATTGAGCGATCGTAAGCGTCAGTGGCGCGAGACGCTCCGGCGCACATTGAAGACGCGCCAGCGTCTGGAACGCGAGAACGATCAGCGCATCGCCCGTGAGGACCGCCAGCGGTTCGCCGAAAGCCTTGTGAACCGACGGGCGGCCGCGACGTGTCTCAGCAGCGTCGAAACATGGCAGATCGTCATGTACGAGCGAAGCGCAATGCAGCAGTTCAAGCGCAGCCCCCGCGGCTTCCGTCGCGGCCGGATGATCTTCGCCGCAAGCCGCCGCGACGCTGTGACAAAGCCGGGGCCGCACCCGCGCACCTCGGGGAAACACGGCGTAACGCATGGCCGCAGCGAGACGGGGAGGACAGCCCGGAACCTCCGCCCGGCCGATCGCGTCATTGAGGGCCCGCTCGATCCGGTTGGTGACGTCCATGGCAGGCTCCCGTGTTGGACACAAAGGAATAGTCAATTTGACTTGTCACTATAACTGTAAATAAATATGGACACATGTCAATCGACAACGCGGAGCCGGCGCGAACATGCCCAGAGATCGTGTTGTCATCGTCGGCGCCGGCGTGGCCGGGCTGGTCTCCGCGTTCGCACTCGCAGCACGCGGGCTGGACGTCACCGTTCTCGAACGCAGCACTTTGCCAGGCGGCAAGATTCGGCAGGTCGGTCGTTCGTTGATCGACAGCGGCCCCACCGTGTTCACGATGCGCTGGGTATTTGATGAGTTATTTGCGTCGGCCGGCAAGAACTTCGCCGATCATGTTCGCCTGCGGCCGCTGCAAGTACTGGCAAGGCACGCCTGGGACGAGCACACCCGGCTGGATCTGTTTGCCGAAGACGAACGAACGGTCGAAGCGATCGGCGATTTTGCGGGCGCAACCGAAGCTGACGGCTATCGTGCCTTCTGCCGGGATACCAAACGCATCTACGACATTCTCGAGAAGCCGTTTCTGCGCGCCTCACAGCCAAGCATGAGTGGACTAATCGGCGCCGACGGCTTTCGCGGGCTGATACGGCTGCCGCAAATCAGACCATTCTCGTCGATGTGGTCGGCGCTTGGACAATATTTTTCCGATCCTCGACTGCGCCAACTGTTCGGGCGCTATGCCACCTATTGCGGTTCCTCGCCTTTTCTGTCGCCCGCGACCTTGATGCTGGTGGCGCATGTGGAGCGAGAGGGCGTCTGGAGTATCGACGGCGGCATGCACGCCTTGGCCAAGGCGCTGGCGGACGGCACAAAGTCCTTTGGCGCCACGATTCGATATGGTCAGGAGGTGAGCGAAGTCCTCGTCTCCTGTGGACGCGCCGTTGGCGTCAGGCTTGCAAGCGGCGAACGCATTGCGGCCGACGCCGTTATTGTGAACGCCGATGTCGGCGCGGTCGCGAACGGCCTGTTCGGCATCCCTGCCCGCCGCGCCGCCGCGCCGATCCCGCGCCGCGCGCGCTCGTTGTCGGCCATGACCTGGAGTGTGCTCGCCACGCCGGCTGGATTTCCGTTGCGACGGCATAATGTTTTCTTCTCGGACGATTATGCGGCCGAATTCGATGACATCTTTGCGCGCGACAGACTGCCACGCGCACCGACGGTCTACGTCTGCGCTCAGGATCGCGACGACAGTGACACTGTCACGAACGGCGCAGAAAAATTCCTGGTTCTCATCAACGCGCCTGCCAATGGCGACCGGAATGCCTACGATACAGCGGAGGTAGAACAATGCGCGCAGCGGACATTTGGCGTGCTGGAGCGAAGGGGCCTGCAGATCCAGCGGCAACCGGATGCGATGCAAGTGACCACACCCGCGGACTTCAACCGGATGTTCCCGGCGACGGGCGGCGCGCTCTACGGCCGCAGCTCGCACGGATGGACCGCCTCGTTCCGGCGGCCGGGAGTCCGGACAAAGATCCCGGGACTCTATCTGGCGGGAGGCAGCACGCATCCAGGCCCGGGGGTACCGATGGCGGCGCTGGCGGGCCGCTCGGCTGCGGCCAGCCTGCTTGCGGACCTGACTT
>DAIMKE010000543.1:0-4957 GCA_036721875.1 Bradyrhizobium sp.
TTCCGGGATGGTCCGAAGGACCAGGCCCGGAATCTCGAGATTCCAAGTTCGGTCCTTCGGTCCGCCCCGGAATGACATCGGAAAGACTTAAGCCCTTCTTTCCACCACACCCCGCTGCATTCGCGACGCCGCGATCACCAGCAGGCCCACGCCGGCGACCAACCAGCATGCGACCGGCGCCCATTGCAACAGCGGCGCATACTCCGGCAGCCGCTGCAGTCCGCCGGCGACCGCCGCCATCCGCGCAAAGGTCGCTAGCGCGAGCGCGGAGAACACCAGCCCGACCACCTTGCCCTCGGCGCCGGTCTCGCCGATTGCAAGCGCTGCCGAAACCGCGGCCATCAGCATGCAGCCCCACGCGGCACCCGCGACGAACTGGGCCACGATCAGCGTGTTCAGGTTGCCGGCCATCTCCGCGCCGAGAACGGCAAATGCGCCCAACAGACCAGCGGCGCCCATCACGATCAACCCGCCGCGATGCTTGACGATGACGCTTGCCGGAAACATCGCCATGTTGAAGCCGATCCAGAATACCGGCATCAGCCATTGCAGGTCGTCCGGCCTTGCGAAGCGCAGATAGAACGGCATGCTGTTGATCGAAAAGTGCAACTGATAGCCCAAAGCCAGAATGACCATCGAGACGATGAAGAACATCGGTACCTGACCAAGCGATTTTGCCGGCGCTATCGGCTTTCTCGCGACCACCGGTGCCTGTGCAAGGCCGCGCTCGACCCGCGACAAGGCGAGCGTCGTAACCAGCAGCACCACGCCCGAGATCACGAACGGCAACCGCGGGTCGTGAATGCGCAGCACCACGCCGAGATAGGGCGATACCGCCCCCGCCAGGCCGTAGCCGAGCATCGCCAGCGCCGCGAGAAACGGGATCGCCGGGCGAGCGGCGTATTTGCCCAGCAATGTCAGCGGCGGCGCGCGCAACGCCGATGACGTCACGACCCAGATCAGGGCTAGCCCGATGAACCAGGCCTGCGCGCCGGGCCCGCTGCCGGCCACGAACGGCAGGGCGATGAACGCAGCGCAGGAGATTGCGGTCAGCGCGCCAACGAAAACACCCAGCTTGCCGACAAACGGCGCGATCCGGTCCGCGGCAATTCCCATCGCGGTGTCCGCGACGGTGAAGATCGCCTGATCCAGCATCAGGATGAGGATGACATATGCCGGGTCGATCCCGACGTCGGCGCACAGCTTCGGCAGATAGATGACGTAAGTGGTCCAGCCCAGCGTAAACACGAGTTGGAGTATGGCGAGATTGACACCGGCGCCGGTCGTGCTGGTGTCGGACGTTGCTTCTGATGCAGTCATGTGAGTCCCCCGGCAGCAACATAGACCATGGGTAGCTTCAGTGAAAAGACATGAGCCATCTCGTGCCCCGGATGCAGCGCGGAGCGGTGCGCTGGCAAGCCGGGGCCTATGGTGGCGCCGTGGGTCCCGGCTCTGCGGAGCAGCGTAAAGAACGCTGCACCGCGTCCCGGACAAGTCACCGCGCCTTGCGAAAGGTGAGATTGATGCGCTGGCGGCCCATGACGGCGTGCTCGCCGTCGGCTAGCGGCGCGACACCGTGGAAGAAAAGTCGCGACGGCCCGCCCCACACCACCACGTCGCTGTGCTCCAGCCGGTAGCGAGCAGGCTTGTCGGCGCGCTTCAAACCGCCGAACAGGAAGATCGCGGGTAGCCCGAGCGATACCGAGACGATGGGCGCTGCGAAATCGAGTTCGTCCTTGTCCTGGTGCAGCGACAGTTTTGCGCCGGGGGCATAGCGGTTGATCAGGCAGGCCTCGGGCTCGAAGCCGTTGAACCCGGCGCCCGACGCCGCGTCGGCCGCCAGTCTACGCAGCACAGGCGGCATCGCCGGCCATGGCTGCCCGGACTCGGGGTCGATGGCGTCATAGCGATAGCCGGTGGGGTCCGACACCCAGCCGACACTGCCGCAATTGGTCATCGCGACCGACATGCGGTGGCCGCCCGGCGTGACCAGATGCCGGAACGGCGCCTGTTTGACGATCGCGCGCAGTGCCGGAAGCAACTCGGCTTCGAACGATCGCGCAAAGCCGCGCAGCAGCACTGCGCCGTCCGCCATCGCTTCGCGCGACGGGCGCGCATCCGGAACAGCCTCGAACAAATCTGTTGTCAACTCTGTCCATACTCACTTGGCATCGTGAAAGATCACGCCGATGGTATGGCGGTGGCCGGAACGAACCCGGCTGACGCCGTGGCGGAGGTTAACCCGATAGGGCCCGCGCGTCCCCTGCACCGGCCGGTGATGCACAGCAAAGGCGACCGCGTCGCCCTGCGCCAGCGGAACCACTTCAGCGCGCGACTGCATCCGCGGCCGCTGCTCCGTCAGCACGAACTCACCGCCTTCGAAATCGCGCCCCGGCTCCGACAGCAGGATCGCGACCTGCAGCGGAAACACGTGCTCGCCATAGAGGTCCTGGTGCAGGCAATTGTAGTCTTCGACACCATATTGCAGCAGAAGCGGCGTCGGCCGCGTCTGTCCGGCATCATGGCAGCGTTTCAGGAACGCCTCGTGGCGATCAGGATAGCGGATATCGATCCCCATCGTCTCGTTCCAGCGATTGGCGACCGGACACAGCCGTGCGTAAAGCTCGGGCCGCAGTTGCGCGACCAGATCGGGCAGCGGATAGGCGAAATACTTGTACTCGCCGCGGCCAAAGCCGTGCCGGCCCATCACGATGCGGCTGCGGAAGTTCTTGTCGTCAGGATAGAGCGCGGTCAATGCGACGCATTCGTCCGGCGACAGCAACCCCTTCAGGACGGCGCAGCCCTGCGCATCGAGATCGGCGGTTATCTGCGCCCAGTCGATGGCATCGACACGGGCGGCGATTCCTGAGAAACGGTCGATATTTCTTGCGGTAGCTTTCATGGCGAAAAGTCTCGCAAGCGCCGCCGCCCCGCGCCACCCGATTTCCGAAAACTCCGCCGTTGTCCCGGCGAACGCCTGGCGAACGCCGGGACGACGTGTAGATAGGCTCAGCCTACCACCGGCATCTCGATCACGTCATACCCGTGGCTGATCTTGCGCTTCAGCACGGGATCCTCCAGCTCGAACTCGAAGCGATCCGCCGGGCGGATGCCGCCCTTGGCCGCGAAGGTGCCGCCGAACATGGCGCAGCCGTCGGGAAGGCCCGTAGCCCCAAAGCCGCGTGCGATCAGATCCTTCACCGGCAGCATGTGGTCGAGCGTGCCTTCCTGATAGAGCACGCGCTGGCCACCGATCGTGGCCCAGGCGCGCAGGATCAGCCGATCCCAGTGCGCGATGACGTCTTCCAGTTCCCACAGCACGGAGGCGACCGGCTTGTCACACATCTGCTTGGAGACGGTGACGCTGTAGGCTTCCACCTTGCGGTCGGTATGGTCGGAGCCGCAACCGACGAAGATGCGGCCCTGCCAGCCGATCAGCACGAACTCGACCTCGCCGCTGGAATCTCCACCGGATACCTCGATGCTGTCGGCAAGTGTGATCCGCCGCGCCGAGCATCGATAGTAGATCGGCGTCGTCGCCGGCCGCGCAATCCCGATCGCTTCGAGCTCAGTGATGTGCTTGTCGCGCGCCACCGGATCACGGCCGGTCCAGCCGGCGATGACGGCCTGATCGATCGCAAGCGTCAGCGGCGTGCCCGCGCCCCTGTCCTGGACGGTGAAGGTCAGATCAAACACGGATGATGTTTTCCATCCCGGCGGCCAGTTCGAAGATGCGGCGGTCCGATCCGCCTGCGGCGGCGAGCATCAGCCCGACCGGCACCTTGCCCTCGCGATGCGCCGGCAGCGAGATCGCGCAGCCGTCGAGCATGTTGATCAGCGTGCAGTTGCGCAGGGAACGCAGGTTTTCCACCGCGAACGCTTTGTCGTCGACGAGATCGGCGATGGCGGGCGGCGTGTTCGCCGTCGTCGGCAGCAACAGCGCGTCATAGGGCGCGATCCGCCGTCCGGTCCGTTCAATGAATGAGCGGCGCGCGTTCAGAATATCGATGTAGTCCGCAGCGCTGATGCTCTCACCGCGCAGGATGCGGACGCGCACCCGGGGATCGTAGATGTCGCCCTGGCTGACGATCAGATAGCGGTGCCAGGCGTAGCTTTCCGCGGCGGCAAAGCCGCCCTTGCTGTTCATGACCCCGACATCGTGAAATTCAGGGACCTCGATCCGCTCGATCGACGCGCCATGGCGCGACAGCGTCTCCAGCGCGCGTTCAAATGTCCTTGCGACCTCGTCGTCGAGATCGTCGAGCGCGACCGTAGTCGGCACCGCGAGCCGCATGCCCTTGACCGGGCGCGGCTGCAACGGCTGCACGGCTTCACCCGCGAGCACGGCGTCGAGCACCGCGCAGCAGCTGACAGTGCGCGCCAGCGGCCCAAAGCTGTCGAGCGAGGACGACAGCGGCACGCCGCCGTCGAGCGGCACGCGGGCCTGCGTGTAGCCGACGATGCCGTTATACGCCGCAGGGATCCGGCAGGACCCGCCGGTATCGGTGCCGAGCGCGCCATAGGCCATTTGATCGGCGATCGATACCGCGGCTCCGGAGGACGAACCGCCGGGCACGTGGCCGACGCTGCGGTTCCAGACGCTCTTCGGCGTGCCGTAATGCGGATTGATGCCGATGCCCGAATAGGCGAACTCGGTCATGTTGGTGCGGCCGATCACGATGAAGCCCGCCCGGCGCAGCCGCGCCACCACGGTGGCGTCGTCCTCCGCCGGCGTGCAATTCTCCTCCAGCGCGCGCGAACCGGCGCGGGTGACCTGCCCCTTGATGTCGAACAGGTCCTTGATCGAGACGGGAATGCCGGCGTAAGGCGATGGCGCCGCATTGGCCTTGCGCAGCCGGTCCATCGCGTCGGCAGCCCCGAGCGCAGCCTCCTTGTCGACATGAATGAAGACGCGCTGGCCTTCGCCCGCGGTATCGGCGATCCGGGCGAGGCACGC
>DAIMKE010000544.1:0-1746 GCA_036721875.1 Bradyrhizobium sp.
GCATAGCCTCGCCGCTGCCGCACACGAGCTCGACGGGAGCCTCAGCATCGCGGGCCCGTTCGCGCGCGAACTTCAAGAGCTCTGGCGAGGGATCGATGCCGTACACGCGTCTGACCCGAGAACCGTAGAATGGCAAGTTCACGCCCGACCCGATGCCGAGATCGAGCACGCTGCCCTCGGCGGTTTCTCCGATCCGCTCGCGAAATCGCACTATCTGCTTCTGCTTCATCGCGAGGTCGAGGATGCGGGGGAAGAGCCATTGCGAATAAAAGCCCATTGCTATTCTTCCTTGCTTCGATCGCTTTGTCAGGAACGGAGGTACTTGACGAATGCAGCGATCCCGAGCACCAGGAACGCAAGGATCAGGAGCCAGATCACTCCCATCCCAAGCATCATCGCTGTCGACATGCCGCTCATATCCATCATCATATGCGTTGCTCCTTCCGGCCGAAGGCGGCCGGTTATCATCTCTGTTCAGTACTGATGGCTATTTGGATCCAGAACGTTTCGGCTCGTTCAGACCTGGTCATCAGCCTGTCTGGGCTGTGCGGCTTTCCGCCGACACCGCCTCGTCCGTTGATCGGTGGGTACCGCAATTGAAGCATTTGAACATCATCAGCATGCAGGGCAGCGCCGTCAGCAGGCGAATAGTCTCGGAGACCGTGAGCCAGTGCCAGTTGAAAGCGATACCTCCGGCAACAACACCAGCCAGCGAATGGTAGAGAATCAGACGATGTCGAGCGAGATAGTCGCTCAAGGCATCGCGCAATGTATTCAGGGCATTCCCGGCTCTCATAATAGCTATGGCCATGAAGATTGTTCCTTCGCAGCGAAATCCGTTTGCAGGGAAAGGTGGCGGCCGGCGATTCTTCGGGCGTTGGGGCCAATCAACGGAGATTAGCCCCTGCCCGAGAGCTAACGGGATTTGGGACCGCCCTGGTAGCGCCACGTGGGTCCACCAGCGGTCACAGTGGGCTGTGCTGGCGCAGAGTGATCGTAGGCGAATGCAGAATTCAGATCGTGCTGCGAGACAACCGCTCCGCTCTGCGCGCTTTGCGTGGCCTCGCTCGGCCAATAGCTCTTGTCTGAAATCGTCGAGGCTGCCTGGGCGGTTGCCGACAGGCCCGCCAAAAGCCCGATCGCAAGAAGGGTTTTCTTCAACATTGTTCCGGCTCCATCATGTTTCAAAAGCGCTATTGCGCTTCTGATGAGGAGTTCGGAGCCCGGCGCCCAGCGGTTACAAGCTCACGCCGACGTGAAACACATAGCCGTGCCTGTCACCAACGCAGCAATCGCGGCCCAAGCAGCGCGCCTGTCGGTGTGCACAGCACAATCGTGCCCCCGTACCAGAGGGCGACAAAGGGCAGCGAGTCATCGGTGCAGTGAAGGGAGTAAGCAATTGCGCTCACGCCGCCTGCGACGAGACCGCTGAATGCGCCCGCGCGAACAAGGCCCCGACTTCCGATATGGACGCCTAGCGCGCCGCATCGCCTAGCCGTCGCGAAGATCACCGTAGCCATGTGAGCGGGCACGAACGCGAGAGTGGATTTTCGAAGCGCGAGCGAGTCGTTCGCGGGCTTGACCTTGGAGTTAGGTCCAAGGGTTAGTCTCGGATCATTGGAGACAGGCGCCGCAAGAGGAACAGTGATGAAAACGACGATCTTCAAAATTGACGGTATGAATTGCGACGGATGCGCGGAGACGATCCAAAGCCTAATCGAGAAGGAACCTGGCGTGCGTATGGCG
>DAIMKE010000544.1:1756-4955 GCA_036721875.1 Bradyrhizobium sp.
TCTCGTTTGCTGACCAGCGGGCGCGCGTGCTGTTCGATCCGCAATCCATTCGGGAAGACCGCCTTGTGAACTTGATCCAAAAGCCCGGATTTCGCGTCGTGGCCCGCGAAACGGCAGGTAGCTGACCGCTAAGCCATGCTGTTGCCGGAGCGGAATGGAGAGAACGCAATGACTATCGCGACAGGAACTGCTTCCACCTTCACGCCATGGAGCGAGGAGCCCTCGGCGAGACCCAATCGCCGCAAGATTCGCGCGCGTATCGGCGGCCTGCATTGCTCCCTCTGCACCGGCACCATTGAGAAGGCGCTCGGGCGACTGCCCGGCGTTGATAAGGTGGCCGTGAGCTTGACCCATGAGCAGGCCCTGGTCGAATACGATCCCTCTATTGCCCGCCCTGAGCTGTTCCTGCAAACGCTGCGCGACATCGGGTATACCATCTCTGATCCCAGCAAGCTCAGGCCGTACGAGGAGGAAGAGCGTGATCTTGTGAACGAGGCACGGCGCTTCGTCGTTGCCGTGGTGCTGAGCGTTGCAGCCATCCCGATCATCGCCGATCCGGGCGTGGGCTGGATTGGATTTCTGCCGGCCCTTGTTTGTCTCAGCTTTGGGGCATTCGTATTCCTGGTGCTGCGGTCGACCGGATTCTGGATCGCGGTCGCGAGTGCCACCGGGCTTGCGGCGATGTCGCTGACGCTGCTGTTTCTGAATTTGCAGGGCTACCTGACGAAGGCTGCTCCATGGCTGACCGGCGCGTTGGCATTGTTGCTCGTCTTTGGCGTCGGCCGGCATATCCTACACATGGCCATCCAGGCCTTACGGAGGGGCATCCTCAACCAGCATGTCCTGCTGGAAATCGGAGCATTCGCAGGGATTGCGGGCGGCATCATCGGGCTCGTCCTCGGCCGGCCTGACTATCCCACCGCACCATTCTTTGCCGTCTCGGTGATGGTCGGCACCTACCATATCTTTTCCGAATGGCTGTCGCTGATCGTGAAGACCCGCAGCTCACAGGCGGTGAAACGGCTATTGGACCTGCAGCCTGAGACTGCCCGAGTGGTGCGTGGCGGCACCGAGTTGGAATTACCCCTCGAAGCGGTCAGGATCGGTGATCTCGTCCGGGTCCGCCCTGGCGATCGTATCCCCGCCGACGGCGTTGTGGTCAGCGGGCATTCCGGGGTCGACCAGTCGCTTGTGACCGGCGAGTCGATTCCGATCGAAAAAACGGAAGGCGCTACCGTCGTCGGCGGCTCCATCAACGGCACGGGGACGCTGCTGGTGAGGATCACGGCGCTCGGCGAAGGCAGTTTTCTCAGTCAAGTGATCCGGCAGGTCGAGGACGCGCGAGCGCTCAAACCTGGCATCCTGCATCTCGTCGACCGGGTGCTGCGCGTCTATACGCCCACGGTTCTCGTGGTAGCGGCGCTCGCGGTGATCGGCTGGCTTGTGGGCTCCTCGCTGAGCAGCGGCCAGCCTGACATCGAGCGGGCGGTCTTCGCCGGTCTGAGCGTGCTGGTGATGGGCTATCCCTGCGCGGTCGGCATTTCCGCCCCGCTCTCGATCGTGCGCGGCGCGGGCCAGGCTGCGGAACGCGGCATCCTGATGCGCACAGGCGAAGCGTTTCAGGGCTTCCGTCTCGTGGAGCAGATCGTCCTCGACAAGACTGGCACATTGACGGAAGGACGCCCGGTCGTGCGGGAGATCATGCCCCTTGGCACGACCGAATCCGAGCTGCTCGCCCTGGCGGCTGCTGCCGAAGCCTCTTCAGAGCATCCGCTAGCGCAGGCGATCGTAACGGCTGCTTTTGAGCGGGGCGTGACGCCCCCGGACGTTGAAAGCTTCGAGGCCTTGCCGGGTAAAGGCATCACCGCCCGAATCAGCGGTCGCGAGGTTGTGGTGGGCAACCCGCTTTTTCTAGCGGGGCAGACCATCGACCTCAGACCGGTCACTGTAAAGGTCGAGGCTCTTGAGACGAACGGGCTGACGGTTATTGGCGTAGCGCGAGACGGGCGCGCCTTGGGCATCATTGCGCTCGGTGACACGCTCCGAACCGATGCCGCCGAGGCAGTCCGCAACCTGCATCGTGCGGGCCTCAGGACCGCGCTCGTGACCGGCGACAATGAGCGCGCGGCTCAATGGGTCGCTCGTGAGGTCGGCATCGACGAAGTCCATGCCGGCATATTGCCGCAGGACAAGGCCGCGATCGTGCGCGGGCTTCAAGCCGCAGGCCGGGTCGCGATGGTCGGCGACGGCATTAACGATGCTCCGGCGCTCATGCAGGCCGACGTCGGCATCGCCATGGGCGGCGGAACCGACATCGCAATCGAGTCGGCCGACATCATCATCCTGTCTAATCGCTTGAATGCGCTCCCGGAGGCCCGCGAGATCAGCAGCCGCAGTTACCGCAAGATGGTCCAGAACGTCACGCTCGCGTTCCTGTTCAATGGCATTGGGATCCCGATCGCGGCGACCGGACTGATCTACCCCGTGTGGGCCATGGTGGCGATGGCGGTCAGCGTCACGGCGATCTTCTTCAATTCGCTTTGGGGAACGCCGCGCCTGTTCTTCGATGCAATCCGCAGCGTCGGTCAGCCGATCGTGAACGCTCCGGCACGCCAATCGGCCTAAAGCCGCGCCCGACGGGCTTGACCCTGGAGTATACTCCAGGGTTCAGAAACGGCCTCCAGAGAGACACGGCATGATCACGATCGGCAAATTGGCTGGCCTGACCAGCGTCAGCAACGACACCCTTCGCTATTACGAGCAGGAAGGCCTGATCAGCCCGGCGGGGAAAAGTCCTGCGGGCTACCGGCTGTACGACCGCGATTCCGCCCGGCGCATCCACTTTATCAAACATGCCCAGCAGTGCGGCTTCACGCTGGCCGAGATCCGCGATCTTCTCGAGTTGCGCAGCCGTGACAAGGCCTGTTGTGGGGACGTTCGCGCACGAGCCATCGAGAAGAAGCTGCAGATCGAAAGCAAGATCCGGGCGATGAAAGCGATGTCCAAGGCGCTCGATCAATTGATTGCCGAGTGCGCAAAGGAAGAACAACCCGTCCAGGAGTGCACGATCATCGCCGCACTGGAGCGGGCCAACGGTTCTAAGAAGGTGCAATGAGCTATGAAGGTGGAGATGTTCTATAGCCCCGGCTGCGCCGCCTGCGAGGATCGGCAGGCCGAGCTTCGCGCGGCGGCACGGGAC
>DAIMKE010000545.1:0-4954 GCA_036721875.1 Bradyrhizobium sp.
TTTTTTTGTGCGCCGCACGGTTATTTAGTGTCCCCATCGGCTGGAAACCATAAATCCGGTTGCTGCTGGACTCTCGCTCCGCCGCGAGCAATGATTTGTTCATCATAAGCCGGTGCTACACAGCCGGTGGGGCAAATAGTGGCGTGAGGGCGTTAACCATGGCGGACCGTTCGCAAGTCGAACCCGCGCTCGTATTGTTCAGCGAGCGGCTGACTAATTCTGCGGCATTCGGGGTTTTGTTCAGGGAAGGCATGGATCTGGTCGAGGAGACCGCGGCTTATCTCGATGGCGACGGCCGTACCGAAGCCAAGGCGCTCGAGCGTTCCGTCAGCCTCACTTACGCAACCGAAAGCATGCGGCTCACGACCCGCCTGATGCAGCTGGCGTCGTGGCTCTTGCTGCACCGTGCGGTCAAGGAAGGCGAGATGACGCTGACCCAGGCCAACCGCGAAAAGACCAAGGTCAAGCTCTCCGCCGCCGATCCCGGCCCGGAGGACACGATCGCAAAGCTGCCGCAGCAATTGCAGGATCTGATCACGCGCTCGATGAACCTGCAGGTGAAGGTCCGCCGGCTCGACGCCACCATCCATTCGCCGGTCGCCGAACGCGCGCCGATCGGCAATCCGCTGGTGCCGCAGCTCAACCGCCTGAAGGCGGCGTTCGAGCAGTAAGGCTCGGAAACTCTCTCCCCGTCATTGCGAGCGAAGCGAAGCAATCCATCCCTCAGCGCATGCGGAGCGATGGAATCTTCGTCGCTTCGCTCCTCGCAATGACGGGGAGAGGTTAGGCCAAACAAAAAAACGCCCCGGGAACCGGGGCGTTTTGCATTTCTGGGCGCGGACGGAACGGGTCCGAAAACCCTCAGTCCTTCTTGAGGAAGCCCGAAAACTTCTTCTGGAAGCGCGACACACGGCCGCCGCGATCGAGGAGCTGCTGCGAGCCGCCGGTCCAGGCCGGATGCGACTTGGAGTCGATATCGAGGTTCAGCTTGTCGCCTTCCTTGCCCCAGGTGGAGCGGGTCTGGTACTCGGTCCCGTCGGTCATGACGACCGTAATCATATGATAATCCGGGTGAATTTCGGCTTTCATGGCATATCCTTCGGCGCGCCGGCGCCCGTCTCAAATGTCAGGGGATACGGGATTTGGCGGCTCTATATCGCAAGGCGGCCGCTAAAACAAGCTACGTATCCTGCCCGATTGGGTATCTCCCGGATTTGCCAGAGGGGGCCGCGGGGCCTATCTGGGGGCGGCAAAACGGGTCGAAATTCATGAGCGCAGCGGAACAGATTGAACCTGCCGGCAGTGCGCCGCCGCGGCGTGACGCCCTGCTCGAGGAAGAGGCCTTCATCGAAACCCAGCTGACGCAGTCGCCGGCCAAGACCGGCGCCAGGCTGCGGCCGCTGCTGGCGCTGGCGCCCTATGTGGCGCGCTACCGCGGACGGGCGGTGCTCGCCTTGATCTCGCTGACGGTCGCCGCGATCACCACGCTGGTGGTGCCGGTCGCGGTCAGGCGGATGATCGATTTCGGCTTCAGCCCCGAAGGCATCGCGCTGATCAACAGTTATTTCAGCGTCATGATCGCCATCGTCGCGGTGCTCGCCGCGGCAAGCGCGTCCCGTTACTACCTCGTCATGACGATCGGCGAGCGCATCGTTGCCGATATCAGGCGCGACGTGTTCGCGCATCTGGTCTCGCTGTCGCCCGCCTTCTTCGATTCCGCGCGCTCGGGCGAACTGGTGTCGCGGCTGACGGCCGATACCACCCAGATCAAGTCCGCGGTCGGCGCGTCGGTGTCGATCGCGCTGCGCAACCTGATGCTGTTCACCGGCGCCGCCGCCATGATGGTGATCACCAGCCCGAAACTGTCCGGCTTCGTGCTGTTGGCGATTCCGCTGATCGTGATTCCGCTGGTGGCGTTCGGGCGCTGGGTGCGGCGGCTGTCGCGCAACGCGCAGGATACGCTGGCGGACGCCAGCGCCTACGCCTCCGAACTGATCGGGGCGATCAGGACCGTGCAGGCCTATACCAGCGAGCGGATGGCGACCAGCCGCTTCGGCGGCGAGGTCGAACAGGCCTATGAGGCGGCGCGCAGTTCGACGCGGGCGCGCGCGGTGCTCACGCTCATCATCATCTTCATCGTGTTCTCCAGCGTCGTCGCGATCCTGTGGGTCGGCTCGCACGACGTGCTGACCGGCGCCATCACACCGGGCCGGCTTGGCCAGTTCGTGCTGTATGCGGCGTTCGCCGCATCCGCCCTCGGCCAGCTCAGCGAGGTCTGGGGCGAGCTCTCGGCCGCGTCCGGCGCCGCCGAACGGCTGTTCGAGATCCTGCGCGTAAAATCGCAGATCACGGCGCCGCCGAAGCCGGTGGCGCTGCCGGTGCCGGCGCGCGGCGACGTCGGCTTTGAGAATGTCAGCTTTGCCTATCCGACGCGGCCGGACGTGATGGCGATCGACAACGTTTCGCTGTCGGTCAGGGCCGGTGAAAAGGTTGCGATCGTCGGCCCCTCCGGCGCCGGCAAGAGCACGCTGTTTCACCTCCTGCTGCGCTTCTACGATCCGGCGCGCGGGACGATCTCGCTCGACGGCGTGCCGGTCAAGTCGGCCGACCCGGTCGACGTGCGCGCGCGCATTGCGCTGGTGCCGCAGGACTCGGTCGTGTTCGCGGCCTCAGCGCGCGAAAACATCCGCTTCGGCCGGCCCGATGCCAGCGACGCCGAGGTCGAGCGTGCCGCCGACCTCGCCCATGCCAGCGAATTCCTGCGCCGGCTGCCGGGTGGATTCGAAGCGCAACTCGGCGAACGCGGCGTCACGCTGTCGGGCGGCCAGCGCCAGCGCGTCGCGATCGCGCGCGCGATCCTGCGCGATGCGCCGCTGTTGCTGCTCGACGAAGCCACCTCCGCGCTCGATGCCGAAAGCGAGACGCTGGTGCAGACGGCGCTGGAAGAACTGATGCGTCATCGCACCACGCTGGTGATCGCGCATCGGCTCGCCACCGTACTGTCCTGCGACCGCATCCTGGTGATGGAGCAGGGCAGGATCGTCGAACAGGGGACGCACGCGGAATTGGTAGCGTCCAACGGCCTCTACGCGCGGCTGGCGCGATTGCAGTTCGAGGGCGTGTAGGGAAGGCGGGAACCAGAGCGTCGCATGCCTGTTGTATCCTCGTTCTATTGTTTCGTCCGACCGAACAGGAGAGGGGCATGCCATACCGTCGCGGAGGCTTCGCGCTTACGCCGCCGTCACTCGTGATATTCCTGATTTCGCTGGTGCTGGCGCTGATCGCCCTGCTCATTCGCTATGCCCACGTCTCCGTCCCGATCATCAGTTCGGCGCGGGTGTTCGACGTTCTGGCCATTGCCTACGTCGTGCTGGTCATCGGCGTGCTGTTTCGGCGTATATGACGTCTCGCACTATGTTCTCTGGCACCGCCGATCGCACCTCACTTAGTCCGGCGCTGCGGCTTGAGGTCGGCCGGCCGATGTCAGGTGATAGCCGGAATCATCGTCCGTATCGTCGGTGAAGTGTCGATCGAGATAGGTGCCCAGGAAAAACCCGGCGACGACCATTGCCGCAAAAATCGCCGAGCCTCTGAAAAATCCGGAACGCGTCATCGATCGCCTCCGTCGTCGAGCCGTGCAGCCTCGTCCAGGCCAGGCTTGATCCGGATTAAATCACCGCGCAATTCCAGCGCCTGTGATTGAAATCACTCGCTTTCCGTCGTACCGAGCGGCCCCGGCGGGTCATGCCCGCCACGTCATGCGAAAGGTCGGTGCGCCGGAGCGCGGATTGGCCGCCGCGCCGGAAACCGTAAAGCCCTCGCGCCGGTAGAATGCAACGGCGGGCTCGTTGTCCTGATTGACGTGCAACTCCAATATCGCCGGAGAGATCGCGCGCGCGGCCGCGATCAGTTGCGCCGCCACCCCGCGCCGCTGCGCCCAGGTTGCTACCGCGATCTGGTCGATATAGCCGGTGTCAGGCGCAACCGTCACCAGTCCGGCCATCCGGCCATCGGCTTCGGCGACCAGGATCCGCGCACCGTCGCGCTGCAGTTCGGCAAGGCGGCTGTCGGCCCAGCCTCGCCGCGCCCGGAAGTCGATCGACGGGTAGGCGGCCTGCCAGCTCTCCACCCAGAGATCCAGCAGCGCCGGCATATCCTCGGCGCGCATCGACCGAACGGCGCACGGCGCTCGCGCGGCCATCAGCGTTCCGTCAGCTTCAGCTCGATGCGGCGGTTGCGCCTGTACGCGTCTTCGGTGGGTGCGCCGTCGAGCGGCTGGAATTCGGCAAAACCTGCTGCGACCAGCCGCTGCGCGGGCACGCCGAGCGAGACCAGATATTGCACCACCGAGATGGCGCGCGCCGACGACAGTTCCCAGTTCGATTTGAACAGCGGCGAGTTGATCGGCCTGACGTCGGTGTGGCCGTCGACCCGCAGCACCCAGGCGATTTCGTTCGGGATCTGCCTGTCGAGGTCGATCAGGGCGGTCGCCAGCTTGTCCAGTTCGGTGCGGCCTTCGGGCAGCAGCAGGGCCTGGCCGCTGTCGAAAAAGACTTCCGACTGGAACACGAAGCGGTCGCCGACGATTCGGATGTCAGGGCGATTGCCGAGGATGGCGCGCAGCCGGCCGAAGAATTCGGAGCGGTAGCGCGACAGTTCCTGCACCCGCTGCGCCAGCGCGACGTTGAGGCGCTGGCCGAGATCGGCGATCCGTCCCTGCGATTCCTTGTCGCGCTTTTCGGAAGCCTCCAGCGCTTCCTCGAGCGCCGCCAGCTGGCGGCGCAGCGCGCTGATCTGCTGGTTCAGTACTTCGATCTGAGCCAGCGCGCGCGAGGTGACGCCCTTTTCGGATTCGAGCGCCTTGCTGAGTTCGTTGGCGCGGCCCTGGGCATCGCTGCCGGCGCCGGCAAGGCCGTCATAAAGTCCCTTGATGCGGTCCCGCTCACCCTGGGCG
>DAIMKE010000546.1:0-4954 GCA_036721875.1 Bradyrhizobium sp.
AAAAGAACCGCCAAGCGACGGCACTGAGACCTCCAGAATGATGTTGCCCGAGTCCAGGACCGAGAAGTCACAATTGAGTTCCGCGCCAGCCACGATTATTCCGTCGGCAAAATCACTTCCCTTAATCTCAAACAGACCAACGAATCGATTGTCCGAGATTGGATGCGGGATTTCGCCTTCCCACAGTTTGAATTTTAATGAACCTGGAGAACCGGCACGAAGAGACTCTTCAGCCTTGAATTTGGCGCGTCCGCTTTTCGGAAGATGGTCGCCTTGCCGAACGATGTATTCGAGCAGGGCATTTCCGCCGATCTTATCGCGCACCTCTATTCCAATTGAGTGCGAGGCCGGGATCGCGTCTATGGTGGCAGCTGTTCTCGAAATGACAATCCGATCTTCCCTCAGCGAAATTGGTCCGCCATGGCCGTCAAAAACGAAGAGCTTGAACAGATTGTCGCCCGCTTTTGCTAGCGCAACCTCGACCAAAGCACCATCACGCAGCGCCAATTGCCCCGATGACCAGCCGGTGTCCAGGCTATCAATTTGGAATGCGCCTTTGGCTTCAGCAACGCCGTTAAGTTTTATGCCAATCTTGGCCTTCGTGTCTGGCGTACGCGCAACATAATTCAACGTTACGTCGACAGTCCCGCCTGTCTTAATCGTGCCTCGTGAAGATTTACGACCTCTATTATGTGAAGACCAATCAATGGATTCCGCAAAGATCGCCGCGCCCTCCGCAACTGCGGTCATAGGATTAACCTCGGTAGATGCGGCTATGCCCAGTTCAGAGGCGACATTTTCCCGAAGTGTCCCATACTGGGTTGGGCCACCGACGAACACAATTCGTTCGATATCATGCGAACTCAGGCCCGCTTTTTCTATTGTTTCACGAGCAGCACCAACCGAGTTTGCAATCTCTTCGGCGATCAATTCGTCCAGCTGCTTACGAGTAATAGGAATATCCAGATAGATTTCTGTTCCGTCGTGCGCCGCGATCTTAAGCTCGTCCTCTCCTGCGTGAATTATCGATTCAAGCTTCGCAGAGAGTTCAATTTTTGCTCTTTCTGCCGACCATGCCGCCATTCGCATTAGAGGCAAATATTTTGGATCCGCAGCAAAGGTCTGAGGCAAATCGAACTGATCAACCAGCCACGGTACAACAATATTGCTTACTATTTTGCGGTCGAAATCTCGTCCGCCGCACATTGCGATACCATTTTGCGCAATCAAGCTTACTCTGCCACCGATGCTCTGCGCAATTGCAACATCCAATGTTCCGCCGCCTAGATCGTAAACAACAAAAATCCCGTCACTCTTCCGCTTCCGCATCACGCTCATTACAGCTGCAACAGGCTCCTGCATGAGCCCCACCATTCCAAGTCCTGCTGATTGGGCAGCAACCAGGGTTGCATCCTTTTGCATCTGATTGAATGCCGCTGGAACGGTGATTACGGTCCCTGTTTGATCCGAGTTTCTAATTTCTTCTGGAAGGTAACCGAAGAGCACCCGCAGTACGTCCGCAGAACATTCTTCGGGCGTCATGGTCAGGTTCACCGCCGGAAGGTTTATCGGCGTTGATGTACCCATCATTCGCTTGAACAGCGTTGCCGCATTGCCGGGGCTTCTGGGTGCATTGTTGTAAGCGGCTGTGCCCACATATTTGTGGCCACGTTTGTCAATGAAGACGACAGACGGAGTGACGTCATTTTGTTCAGGACTCTTGTAGATGCGGACCTGCTCTCCATCGAACGAGCAAATGGCGCTGTTTGTAGTGCCCAAATCGACCCCTACGTAACTCATTACTTGTCGACCTTTCGCAAAACGACGGTACCTGGTCTCAGAAGACCTTCTTTGCTCATAACCACAGGCTCGATCATTTGATCTACAATAAGATCATCCTCAATGTTGAAGTCTGCAACGTTGAGCGCAGAAACCGCCGAGCCATGTTCATATTTTTGACCTTCGAGATTCACCAAACGAAACCCGATGGACTCTAAACAGTCGTCTATTTTCTTTACGAAATACCGATGCTGATTTGTAAATCTCAAAGACTCGCCAGCATCAAGTTTGGCCAACGCCCGTCCGAAAAGTTTCTGAAATCGCCAACTTTCAATCGCCAGTTCTACCATGGCTCGCTCACATTCAGCGGGACGAAGGTCAACCGGTTGAATGTCCGACATAAATGAGCTCCTGGACCATTGGTAGCGGATATTTGACGATTTTCACTACGCAATGCAACTTGAAAGCCTTGCTGCAGCTTCCGACGAAGCTCATCGTTAGACATGGAGGCGCAGTCTTTCGATCTCAGCGCGGATGAATTGAAGAGTCATAGTGCCCTCAAACCATCGGGGACTTGGCCGAATTTCCTGATCACTTGGCATCGCTGAAATCGCCGGTAGGGTCACCAGTGCGGCCACGAGCGACTGCGCCAACGGTGCCTTGTCTGTGAGATAGCGCCTCAGCGCGCATTACAGCGGCGCTTGGATTGAAAGGCATTCTGTGGGCTCGTCAGCGGCAATGCCGTCATGGGCGGCAACGAACGGCAGCGCCGCAAAATAGGTGACCTCCGCCATGGCTTGCCTCCAACTGATTGACCTGACCGGCCGATGGCGTTCTTTATATGTTCTTTTGGTAATCTGGCCTGACCATGACAAATGAGCGACCTGTGCTTCTCCGGCTTCATGACTGCGCCCGGAACGCCACGATTGTGTCAACGCTGCTGGAAGGTCGGGCGCAATAATCAGCCCAGTCCTCCATCATCCGCTTGCGCAGATCGAAGAAGGTCGTGCGCCGATAGGCCGCGACCACTTCGTCGCTGACCTTGTGCGCGAGCGCAGCTTCGGCGATGGGATCGTCATAGCCGTGCTCTGCAGCCCAATCGCGGAACGATGACCGAAAGCCGTGCGGCACGATTTCGCGATCGAGCTTCGGATCGATCCAGCGCCGCTCCAGTTCATTCATCCTGTCGATTACCGCAGCCATCGAGGCGTCACTCAGAGGCTTGCCCTTGCTGTTGGGGAAGATGTACTCGCTGTCATCCTTTGTAACTTCCATGCGATCAAGCACGGCGCGCGCCGCCTTGCTCAAGGGCACTCTGTGTTCGGCATCGCTCTTCATGAGTGCGGCCGGAATGGTCCAGACTGATGTCTCCCGATCGATCTGGTCCCACTTTGCCGCCACTGCGTTTCCGGGCCTGACGGTCGTCAGGATTTGGAACTCAAGAGCCGCCGCAGCGGCACCATGACGCTCGCGGAGCTTGCGCATGAAGTCGGGCAATTGCCGATAAGGCAGCGCCGGATGATTGCGGACCTTGCGAACCTTCGACGTGGCCGGGAGCAGGTTATCGAGATGCCCCTTCCAGCGTGCCGGATTTTCGCCTTTAAACTCGCCCTTCGCCTTGGCGGCGTCGATCACCTGCTCGATGCGACTGCGAATGCGGCTGGCCGTTTCGGTCTTGCTCGCCCAGATCGGCTCGATGATCCGCAGGACTAGCGTCGTATCGATCGAGCCGATGGGAAGATCACGGATCGTCTTGCAGTAGTCGTTCCTGGTCGGCTTTCCTTTCTGATCGATGCCGAGCAACGTCATCAGCCATTGGTCGGCGTGCTTGGTATTCTTCCAGCCCGCCCGATTGGCTTTGATGAACCGCTTGGCCGCCTCTCCGAACGTGATCGCCTTGGCCGCTTCAATGCGGACCGCGGCTGCCGCTTCTCGCTTGGCCTGGATAGGGTCACCGCCATTGCGACGGACCCGGCGCGCGTCGGTCGCTTTCTCACGCGCTTCTTCAAGGCTGACGTCGCGCAGCGAACCGAGCCCATGCCACCGTGCGCGACCGTGGAGCTTGTATCGAAAGAGCCAGCTCTTCGAGCCGGCCTCGGCGACCTGCAGATAAAGCCCGCCGCCGTCAGCGTGCATGCCCCGCCGAGATAAATGCTCGACCTTCTTGGCCGTCAGTTTTCCGAATCCCCGCGCCATGCACTGGCACCCCAGCTACATACACTATTACATACACTTCGGCGTGAGATTTGACGAGATCAGATGGAACCGGCTGGAACGCCAATTTCTCCGCATGAATATGATAATAGTAGGCTTTATGTCGGAAATTGGGATTGGAGGGAACGCCGTGAAACATTGCTTTGGCGGAGAGGGAGGGATTCGAACCCCCGATAGGCTTGCACCTATGCCGCATTTCGAGTGCGGTGCATTCGACCACTCTGCCACCTCTCCAGGCGCCATGACGGGTGATTCCTCAGCCCGCGGTCGGGCCGTGTTCTAGGCGAGGATGGCGGGCCGGGCAAGGCGCGGGGGCCAAGAAATCCGCAGCCGCGCCGGGGGGCAGAAAAGGGAAGCGAAAATGGAGCATTTGACGGTCCGGGCCAACGGCGCGGCACTTCACGTGGCCCGCATCGGCACCGGGCGACCGCTGCTGTTGCTCCATGGCTGGCCCGAATTCTGGCTGACCTGGGAGCCGGTCATGGCGCGGCTCGCCGATCGCTTCACGCTCCATGCGCCCGACCTGCGCGGCTTCGGCGACAGCGACAAGCCCGAAGGGCTGTTCGGACCCGACCAGCAGGCCGCCGACATGCTGGCGCTGATGGATGCGCTCGGGCTGCCGCAGGCCGGCGTCGTCGGTCACGGTGTCGGCGGTGCCTTGATGCAGCCGCTGGCGCGGCTGGCGCCGGATCGCATCGCCGGGCTGTTCTTCTTCGATTTCGTCTATCCCGGGATAGGCCCGCGGATGGCGGAGCCGGAGCGCCTCAACAACATCTGGTATCAATCCTTTCACCAGATGGAGATGGCGCCTTCCCTCGTCGGCGCGAGCCGCGAAAGCTGCCGGCTCTATATCGGCCACTTCCTCAAGGCCTGGTCGCATCGCAAGCACGCCTTCGACGATCAGCTCGAGGCCTTCACCGACAATTTCCTGAAGGAAGGAAATCTTGCCGGCGGTTTCGCG
>DAIMKE010000547.1:0-4952 GCA_036721875.1 Bradyrhizobium sp.
GTAGTGCATCCACAGCGATATCGAACTGCTCGGTCTTTACTTTCCCCATTTACGCCCCCGCTTGCCATAGGCACCCCAAGTTGCAGATTTTTGCATCCTTGTGAATAGTTTAAGTTTCGCTTCCAAAAGTTCGATCCGGCACCTGCGGACCCAATCCAAGACATACATTGTCGAAAGGTCAATGACCGCTCCTAGCGTGAGCTGTCATCCATTGAAGGCGTGTTGGGAAGACAGTGACGGTCTGTCCGGGGATTCAAGAGCACGATCAGGTCGGGCGCATCAACAGACCCCGCCAGCTGTTCGTCACCGTTTGGCCAAGATCGTTGGGCGCGGCAGAGCTTGGTGAGCGTCAGCCACCATAGGGCCGTAGGGCGACTGTCGCAGGACGGCGGACTGCGATGTATCGCCCCGCCGGTGGTCATCGAAGCCCATCTTCTGCATCGCCGTTCTACAAGGCGCATTGCATTCTCCGTCTATATGAATATATTCATCGTCGAAATGAATGCGAAAGGTGATTCAATGAATGCAGAAACCGGCTCGATCTTGGCCGACGTGCGGGCGTCGTCGGGACTGACGCAGCGGCAAGTCGCAGAACGGATGAGTGCCAATCAGACCCGGGTCTCGCGGATCGAAGCGGGCGACGGCGACGAAACTGACATCTCCGCCTATCTATCGGCGATCGGCACGCCCGAAGCCGCCGCCCTCGCTGAGCTTCTAGCGCTTGAATGGGTGCATTTGCCGCGGCCTTCGCTGCGCCATCCTGATCTCCCCACCTTGGTGGCGGTGGAACGCGGTCTTGATACGGTGCGTGAATTCCTGGGCGACGGCCAGGTGCCGACGGTGCTCGCCGGGCAGGCGCAGCTGCTCGATCGGCGGCTCGAGGACGCTGGACGCTATCTCCTCTCGCTGGATCACGAAGTGGTCTATGTCGGCGAGATCGGCGTCGGCAAGACGACCGCGGCGTGCCGGCAGGCTGGACTGGTAATCGACGAGGCGACAGCCGCCGACCTCAAGGGCATGCTGCTGGATACCGGCGGTGGCCGCACCACCTTGTGCGACGTTCGCGTGGAGACAGGTGAGCGGTTCGCGCTCACGGTCGAGCCGGTAAGCGACGAGGAAATCTACAAACTCGTCGGTGAGGTCTGCAAAGGCATATTCGAGAAGCTCTCCGGCGAGCCTTCCTCCAACAGCGTGGAATTCAGGCCGGCCGAGGAAGTCGAACGGGCGCTGCGCAACATGGCCGGATTGCCGCGGCCGGCACGGGCACGAAAGGGCGCCGCAGCCGCGCCCGATCCTGCCGCCGAACTGGCGAAGGGCTACGATACGCTGGAGGCGTTTACGGCCGAATTCGCGGCGCGGCTCAGTCTCTGGCGCCGCAGCCGGCGGACGGTCGAGTTCGAAGGAATCGACGCCAAAGCGGGGCGTCAGTGGCTGCGCACGACCTTCACGGCGATCAACAATGGCCGGCACGAGGATTTCTCCTTGCCCGACCGCATCACCGTCACCGTCCCTTTCGCGCTGATTTCGGACGCGCGACTGTCGATCACGGTCATCGACACCCGAGGGGTCGACGGAAGCGCGGTGCGCCCTGACATCCTCCTGCATCTGAAGGATCCGCGCGCAGTCACCTTACTCTGCTCGAAATGGGGCAGCGCGCCCGATCCGAGTGCGCAGGCGCTGCTCACCCATATCAATGAAACCGATGCCGATCCGGCCCTGCTCGACCGCCTCGCGATCGTGGCGCTGGCCCGCTCGGGGGACGCTTTGTCAATGCGGCACGATTCCGGCGAGGCGGCCGAGGACATCGCTGAAGGCTATGAGATCAAGCTCGGCCAGGTCGAAGACGCCTTGCAGAAGATCGGCCTCGCCGGGATCGAGAGCTATGCCTTCGACGCGAGCGGGGACGATCCCCGGGAGCTGACGGCCTTCATTCTCGACCGAATCCTCGCGGTCCGGAACGCCCAAGCGCAAGCGGCTACGGCGACGATCAAAGCGATCAGCCAGATGATCGAGAACCGCGCCGAAGCGGAGGCGATGGCGGCGCTGGCCACGGTCAGCGGCAATCTCACCCGGTTCGCCGAGCGCAGAGTTGAGTTGCGCGGCGCAAGGCGTCATCCGTATGAACGGCTTCTGAGCGCCGTGACCAGCCTGCACGCGAGGACGGTGTGGGCGGCGACCCTACGAAATGGCCGATTCTGGAACTTCGACGTCTTTCAGTATCTTGGCGATGGTGCTGCCGCCGAAGCCAAGATCCGATCGTCCGAGGTGGTTGCGGGGCTGACCGCAATCATCGAATCCGATCTGGACAATGGCGAACTGGAGAGCGCGCGCGGCTTCCTAATGCAGGTTCTTGCCAATATCGCGCAATGGGAAGCGGATTTCGTCAACGCCGCACGGCATCACGGCGGCGCGGTCTACCTACAGCCGCTCAGCCGCGCGCAAGACCTGTGGGACGCCTGCGAGCACGATTACGGGCTGGGCATGGGCGGATATCGCGATGGCGTCGCCGAGCGGTTGCGGACCTGGTTCGAGGACAATGTCGAGTTGCGAGAGGAACTCGAGCGGCGGGTCGCGCGGGCCTGGGAGACAAGCTTCATCGCGCCGCTCAAGCAGGCGGCCGGTAAAGACCCGCAGGGGGACAGCTGAGCGCCGATATCAGTACGAATCTTTAGGCAACCAGTCCGTCGCCGGCAGCAATGAGTGCTGAGCCTACATATCTAAGCCGTTTACGAGTGGCCGTCGCGCGTCGCCAACCAGGTCTTCGCCAGCCCCATATCGAAGGGATCGACTTCATTCGGCTCCCACACATTGATCGTCGCGCCATCGTTTGCCGCGGGTCGGATTGTAAGACCTCCCGACCAGAGAGCGTCACGCGCGACGTCGCCGATGATGTCGAACTGGCCGATATGGGTCCACTCTCGCCTGACTTCCCATAGGGACCGCAACGCTGAAGCAAGATCGTCGACAAAGTCGGTATATCCGGCGTCAGCGATCGCCTTCTTGGTCTCTTCCGAGATCGAAGTGTCATCGGTCAAGCCGTCAATGTGGCCCAGGACATATGAGGCCAACCGAAGTGGTTCCACCAAGGGCGGGGCAATCTCGGCGACCGCCCGATTGAGATCGCGATGCTGCCAAAAGGCCTCCCGTGCATCGGCTGCACGCTGACGCGCCACGCCCAGCACCCCGCACAGGCCTTCCTCATACAGCGGAAGGCGCCCGCGTCCGAAAACTGCGCTCAGGCGACAGGCTGCATATTCCTCCCAGCAGGCCTCATTAACCTGCATGAAGATCGCCTTCTCATAGCTGGAGACGGCATGTTGAAGGATCATGCCGGGGAACGCGCGATCCTTGTCACTGGTGACTTGGACATGCCCGCACTCATGGGCAAGAAGATATAGAGCGGCCCAGAACTCCTCATCATGTTCGTCTCCTTCGTCCTTTTCGATGTCCTCGACATAAGGGGCGTTCAAGACGATGTGGACTTTCACTACGCCCTCGCGGATCACCGCAGGTGCCATGCCCACCCCAATCAATTGATCATCGTTCGAACGACTTAGCGGCCGCAGGCCTTCAACACCGCGATCCAACTCCGCAAGGGCAGAGTCGTAGTCGTAAGCTACGGTCACTCCATCCAATCGGCTAAGATCCAGGTATCTGCTGATCAGTCGGATATAGGATGAGAGCTTGTTGGCGACGCGGTTCGCGCCCTCTTGGCTCGCGAAGTTGCGCATACTGAACGAAATCGATCCCGGCGCAGTGGGCGGCGGCAAGTCATCAAAGTCTTCGCTGGCAAGGTCCATGCGACCGATTTGGCACGAATTACTGTGGGTGGTCCAGCTACTGGACGCTGCTGGGTGCGTCAGAAGCTGCCATCCGGCGGAGACGCATGGATGGCAGTTTTGTCCCAAAGTCCGTCATTCAGACACTTGGACAGTCTACTCTTCACTGTGCCCCCTTTCCCCGGCCTCGCCCCTGCAACTCCAGCACTCGCTTGGCTGGAGCACGGAGTTCTCAGTCCGGGCCGACGTAGCGATACGCGGACGCCTTCGAGATGCCGAACTCGGCGACGAAATCGAGGACGGCTTTCTCGCGCTTGCGCATGGCCTTCTGGAGCAGGCGGATCTTCTTTGGGGTCAGCTCGTGTGGGCGGCCGCAGTGCTTGCCCCTTGCCTGTGCCGCGGCGATGCCAGCCCTCGTACGCTCGACAATCAACTCGCGCTCGAATTCGGCCAGCGCAGCGAATATCCCGAACATCAGGCGACCGCTGGCTGTGGTGGTGTCGATCATCGCCCCCTCTCCGGTAATGACTTTGAGACCGATGCCCCTGGCGGTCAGCTCGCCGACGGTGTTGACCAGATGGCGAAGGCTGCGGCCGAGCCGGTCGAGCTTCCAGATCACCAGCGTGTCCCCGGGCGCCAATGCGGTGAGGCATGCATCGAGCCCCGGCCTGCTGTCTCGGGCACCCGAGATGCTGTCCTGATAGATCCGCTTGGGATCAACGCCTGCGGCGATCAGCGCATCGTTCTGCAGGTGATGGACCTGACTGCCATCGGCCTTTGATACGCGGGTGTAGCCGATCATTGAGACGTTTTCGGGCATTGAGCCCTCCTTCCTGAGCCAGTCGGGCATTCTGATGCCAAGGGGGCGCAGAAATGTGCGGGGGATTCAAGCCGGGCCGAAACGGCAAGTGCACAAGCAACTGATTCGATGAGGGAATCGGGCAAGACGTTTTCCGTCTCAGAACCCTCGGCACCCTGGTCGCGGTCACTGCTGCGGCCGCGCCGATCCGGCGGATGCTGTTGGCAACGCAGGACGGAGCGCCGATCCTCTCCCGCCCCCTCCCCGACACTGCGCTTCTGGCGACCCGAACCGCGCTTCAGAATGCGCTGCTGGTGGCATTGGGGCCGGGTCAGCTGCGGCTCGGCTGCGAGGTCGGTGATGTCGCCCCGGGG
>DAIMKE010000548.1:0-4949 GCA_036721875.1 Bradyrhizobium sp.
GTGGCTTGAACCCGTTGGTAATAAGCCTCGAATTGATCTTCTTAATGTCGAAAGCGTCGCCGTTATGCGCAACCACAACGTCCGCCTCATCCAACAGACCATGCAGTACGCGACAAAGAGCCTTATCGCTGTGCTTATTACGGCGGTAGTCAGGGAAGTCAGGAAGGCACGCTGTCTGCACATTCCGCCTGTGACCCCATTTCCAAGACGCCATCAAAATGTAGGTATCTCTCAGAACATAAACGGCCCCTGCGTATGGGGGCCGCATGGACCATGAGGTCATGAGAACGGGGCTTGTCTCTATGTCGATAAAAAGCATTTTCGGACCCGAGTGGGATTCCGATTCCTGTCGCTTTGTGATAGGATGGCCCTTCATTTTAAGGGGTTTCGAATGCCAGCTAGCAGACCGCCGCTAATCCGTATGATGGAAAAGATCGCGATTGACCCGAACACAAAATGCTGGAATTGGACCGCCGCCAAATACATGACCGGCTATGGTCATTTCAGCTATGGAGGCAGCGGCAAGCCCGCCCACCGCGTCTCTTATGAATTGCACAATGGGCCGATACCGGTGGGTTTTCTGGTTTGCCATCGGTGCGACAACAGGGCCTGCATAAACCCTGACCACCTTTTCCTTGGTACCCCGGCGGACAATACTGCCGACATGATGAGCAAGAAGCGCAACAGACACCCTCGCGGACCCGACGCCGGGCGCGCGATCCTTACCGAGGCGGACGTTCTCGCGATAAGGTCGGATACCAAGTCCACCCAAAAAGCACTTGGTGAACAGTTCGGGATTGGCCCCAGGCAAATCGGATACATTCGCGCTAGAAAGAGTTGGGCGCATTTGCCTTAAGCCCCTCTCGCTGGTTTGCCGATAACGCATTTCCACCCAGCCAGACGCTGTCCCGGATGCTCCTTCATCCAATCGGCGAGCTGCGGCGCACCCATGAGGCAAGAGGTCATGGAGATGTCGGCAAAGTCGGATGTGGTGACGGTCTGCTCTCTACAGTCTGCCGGAGACGACAGGCTGCACAGCACGGCGATGATCTGGATCATTTGCCCAGCGCCGCCTTGATACCCATCCAGACGGCACCAACAAAGCCCGTAGCAATCACGGTGATAACCGCCTTGAATGTATAGCTCTGGGCCTGCTCGACGCTCTTGCGCCACTTGCGAAGGTGGGTGAAATCAGCCCGGATTTCCTTCCGGTCATCGTCATCGATGCCAAAAGATGTCAGGATCGCTGAGATAGTCTTGAGGACGACCTGATCGTGGTCCTCCTTTTGCTCCATAAGGACTTCATGGATGACGGCCTTAACTTCGTCCTGCGTCATCAATGAAACCAACGAACCCGGTAGCCATCGTACCAGCGCTTTTTCACGACCTGATTTGCGGTCGGGCTGCATGGGCACGGCTCAGCGTGCTTGACGACCTTTGCAGCCTTCGGAACAACAGGCTTTGGTTGCTGCATGGTCGCGCAGCCTCCGAGCAACAGAACGACCGCCGCCGCGGTTAGGTATTTCATCGAAGCCTCCAGATCCTTGCGATTTTTTCTAGCGAGCGAGCACCGAACCAGGTCACCATTACAGCGCCACCCCAATCGGCAACCATGCCGGTCAGAGGCGGCGTAACGCCAAGCTTCAAAACCTTGTCCCAGACGATGACCTTGGCGACGTAAATAGCGAACGACCAACACACGATTGCCCGAGGCGCGGCTGTCCACCAGCGGCCCTCGTCAGAGATGTTCTGGTTTACATTCAGCTCTCGCTCGCGACCTTGGAGTTCAAGGTCCTTGCCGGCCAGATCTGCTGCGATGCGGTCTTTATCGTTGTCCGCATCCAACTTCGCCTTGTAGGCATCGACGATCTTTGAGAGAAGTGGGCCGCTCAGGAACGAGGCCAGCCAGGTCCACATTACTTTTTGGCCGACAACGCTTTGATCTTGTCGTTGAGCGCGCCGATGTGGTCCTCAATTCCCTTGTACCAAATCGTCACCGGCTCGCGGAAGAACCAGCACACGGCGAACCCGGCGGCGAATACGAAGATGTCGATAACGGCCATCAGAACAGTCCTTTCCAGAGGGTGAGGAAGATGAGCTTGATCTTGTCGAGAAAGCTGGGCTTGGGCAGGCCCTCGGCGAGACCTTCAAGGCAAAGCTGCTTCTCGCCCTTGCGGCTGTCTCCACCGCGGCGGGCCTGAAGACCGCGGCGAACAACTCCGTCAGACCGCACGAACCAGCCGGCGAAGGCATTGCAGGCGCCCTTGAGATCGCCGGCATTGATCTTGCGGACCATGGGAGAAGCACACACAGCGCCGCTGCCGGCGTTGTAGGCGGCGTCCAGAAGCGCAGCCATCGACTTGACCGGAATGTCACGCTTGACGCAGCGCTGAAGCGGCTCAAGGTATTTCGGCAGGCTCTTGGCGAGGAGTTCGTTGCACTGAGCCGGCGTGAACCGCTGCCCGACCTTGACCTTGCCGAACTCGTCAGTTTGCCCAATGCAGTACGTGATTGGGTGCCCGGTTCCGATCATGTCCCGCTTTGCAACGAGGTCCATGCCTTCCCAACCGGGGGTGAAGACGATTGCAGCGGCAATGACAGCAGCGCTGCCACCCGCTACTTTGTGGGAGGTTTTCAAGGGCTTGCTCTATTGTTGGTTGTGTGTGTAGAATCCTCCCGGTAGGAGGCTCATTATGAGGATAGGAGAGACACCCAGCGCGCGAGCGTTCGCCGTGGGTATTTTCGCGCTCATTGCTGTCTGGTTCTCAATTGCTGCTGCCGTCACGATCGTTCGGCCGATCGTGGGCTGGTAGCCGCGCTTAGATGATCCGCAGCAGCTTGTTGGCGATGATGGTGGGCGGCACGATACTATGAGCCGTGCCTGTCGCGCCGCCCGTTCCTGTCGTTGTCATCGAGTTAGAGCCAGATAGCGAGTTAAACGAGCCAGACATTCCGCCGGAATAGCGGACATGCCCACTATCGGCGCCGCTCTGCACGGAGTTAAGAGAAATGTTGCCGGGGCTGCCTGCGGAAACCGGGATGTATCCCGCTGGGTTCACGTTCAGAGTCACCGTTCCGGTTGATGTCAGAGTCGGGATTTGACTAACCGTAAGCGCTTTGCTTTCGCTGCCGCCAACCGCACCTAGCGCGGCTGCGCTTGTGCCGTAGTAAGTTGACGTGAGCCGAGATGCGGCGCTCCCGCCCATGTCATCCTTGCCGGCGATGATGCGACCACGGAGATCCGGGACATTGAATGTGTTCGAGCCGTCGCCTGCGCCGTAGGTCGTGCCGAACAGCGAAAACAGAGCCGAATACGTCGAGCGCGAGATGGCCTGACCGTAGGGGAGCACAAAGGAACTATTCGGCGCCGACGACCCGAAGTAATCGATGCAGGCGCCAATCGGCACAATGTACGGGCTGGTATAGAACCCGCTCAGATAGAACGCCGAGTCGCTCGAATTGTAGAGCGCGACATAAGGCGTCCCTTGCACCAGCACACCTGCCGGCAACTCGACCGAGGGGGCCGAGCGCAGCGGTTTTGCTCCCAAGCCATCGACGTTGAGCGTGACCGTCGCCCCGTTCGTTGCGTGGGGCGAGAAGGCGACAACCTGCCCGTTGAGATGGGCCAGAGAGTCGAACACCTGGTAGGTCGCCACGGTATAGGCCGTCGAGGTGCCGCCAGTCACGATCGCGCCAGCAATGTCATCCCGGAACCCAGCCGCGGAGGCCATCATTGCCCGAGCAGAGTCGTTCACCGTGGACGGGGCTTGACCTTCGGTCCAGTTAACTGCCGCATCTGCCGTGGCATTGCTCGCCGCCGTCCGGCTCCAGAGGTAGTGCTGAAGTGCCATCGATTAGCCTTTCGCGAAGAAGGGGGCGCGTTGCGCCAGTGCAGCCCTCAGGCCGGAGAGATCGACCGGGCGGCGCTGGGCGAAGTGAATGGGCGGGGCCTGCATGGCCTGCTCAGCGGGGATCTGGGCGAAGAAGCCGGGATCAGCCGGAGCGGCCTGTTGGGGCTGCTGTTGTGGAAATACCGGGGGCTGGGAGAGCCCGGCGAGTTGAGGGGCTAGAGGGGCGCTTGCCGGGGCAGCGGGGCTCGCCTGTGCGGGGGCTGGCTGACCGGGCTGTGCCGTTGCCTGAGGCTGCCCACCGAACCAGGCGGCCTCCTTTTGGCGCCGAGCGACAAGGCCGGGGTTAACCTCACCGCCGGCCTTGTTGTACTGGAGAAAAATTTCCCGCGCCTTGTCGTAGTCGCCGGACTTGACCGCCTGCCCGAGCCCGGATTGCTGCCAACCTGATCCTGCGTTATATGTCAGCGAGGTCAGTGCGGCGCGGACGCCGGGCGGCAGGTTCGGATTGAAAGCGTCAACGCTAGCCGCAGCCTTGCCGGTCTCGTCAAGGAAGCGCTGCTCGTGAACCGCCTTTAGCTGATCGGCCGGAATGTTCTCGTCGCCCGGCTGGGCTCGTGTGCCATAGCCGGAGCTGCTTTGCTTGTAATCCCATGCCGGGGCAGCCGAGTAACCCTCGAAGCCCTTGATGGCATCAAGATAGGACTGGTCTAGCGCCATGTGGTTCGTGATCCAGGGTCTGGTGATTTTCGCGGTGATGGCGTCCAATATTCACTGGAATTGGACGCCGAACGGATTGATCCCGGCCCTATTGGGGGCTGGGTTGGCCTACGGGCTGACCTACCTGCTGACGAATTGGCGGCGCAGCGATGGCTAGGGTCTGCAAGATGCGTTGCGATTTTGCCGGCAACTGAGCGACGATCTGGGGCGGCAATTGCGCCGCAACCTGCTGGGCCAGCGGGGACCGGGACCGGACGAGAGAGTCCAGCGTCTTGATCGCGCTCTTGGTGGACATATCGCCGATCTTCTTGGCGAGGTAGCCAGCCGCCGGCAGCGCAATGGCACCCATGGGCCCCGCTGCACTATATCCGGCGCCAGCAC
>DAIMKE010000549.1:0-4931 GCA_036721875.1 Bradyrhizobium sp.
CGACATCAATCGCGAGGCGTTCTATCTCGGCAACGCCAAGAAGCTGTACGGGATTACCTGATGGTTCGACACGTCATTGCCCCGGTGGACGAGTTGCCGCCGGGGACACGAAAATTCCTCACCATCGACGAGCGGCCGATCGCGATCTTCAACATCAAGGGCGAATTCTTCGGCCTGCTGAACCGCTGCCCGCATCAGGGCGCGGCGTTGTGCGAGGGGCCGCTGATCGGGCTCGCGCAGTCCTCCGATCCCGGCGAGATCGAATACACCAGGCTCGGGGAGATCATCCGCTGCCCCTGGCACGGCTGGGAGTTCGATATCCGCACCGGCCAATCCTACTGCGACCCGAAGCGCTTTCGCGCCCGCGCCTATCCCGTCAATGTCGAGCCCGGCTCTAGCGTGGTGAAGGGGCCGTATGTCGCCGAGACGCTCGCCGTGTCGGTCGAGAGCGATTACGTCGTGGTGGATTTGTAGCGCCCATCCCGCGCGTCGCGCCGTTCCTTGCCGATTTTCGATAGCGATTCTACGGCTGTCAGCACGTATTGCTGCGCTGATCTCGTAGAAGTGCATAGGCTCCGTTAACTAATTGGTCGCAGAATTCTGCCGGGAACAAGAGAATTTCTGAGCAGTCGCTGCCGGCCACGATCGATAGCGATGGCACCATTTGCTGAAGCGTTCCTGCGGCTGGCGACGGGCGTCACGCTCGCGCTCTGCCGATTAGCGTTACTCAAGAAGAATCCGAGTTCGGAGTCTTTCTCAGGCTGACCGGTACCGGACCAGGCAAAACCTCCATTGCACAGTTGCGTTGAGCAGCGGAAAGCAGCTCGGGTCACCGATGTCCATACTTCGGGAGTTGAATGACGCCATCTCCAAGGGAACGGCCGAAAGCCGTCTGCTGGCATTATGGCATGCGACCGACATGCTGCTGATGGGCCGGTATACCGAAAGCGAGATCTGGATCTTCGGGGAAGTGATCGGACAGCTCTCGGAGGAGATCGAACTGGCTGCGCGCTGCCAACTCGCCAGGCGGCTGGCCCGCAGCGACCAGGCGCCGATCCAGATGGTCACCAAGCTTGCTTTCGACGATTCGATTGACGTCGCCGGACCCATCCTTCGCTATTCCGAGCGGCTCGAAAACCAGGTGCTGGTCGCTAACGCGCGCTGCAAGAGTCAGCAACATCTGTTCGCGATCTCGCGGCGGAAGTCCATCGACGAGCCGGTCACCGATGTGCTCGTGGAGAGAGGTAACCAGACGGTCGTGAATTCGGTCGCCGTCAATGCCGGCGCACGTTTCTCGGATTCGGGCTTTCTGCAATTGATCAAACGTTCCGAGAATGACTCCATCCTTGCCGAGCATCTGGGACGGCGGCGGGACATTCCGCGGCACCTGTTCCAGCAACTGATCGCAAAAGCGTCCGACGATGTTCGAAAGAAACTTCAGTTCGAGCGGCCCGAAGCGCGCAATGCCGTCGCCGACGTCGCCGGATCGCTGCATGCGATGTTTGGTCCCGCGTCGAAGAGCTACTTCACGGCCAAGAAGACCGTAGGTGCGCAGCACCGGATAGGCGACCTGGGCGAAGCCGCGCTACTCGAGTACGCCCAGGCACGCAAGCTCGATGAAGCGGTCGTCGCGCTATCGCTGTTGTGCACGCTGCCGGTAGACGTGGTCGAGCGGGCGATGCTGGCCGCTGACAAGGAAGCCTTGCTGATTCTGGCAAAGGCCCTCGACCTGTCCTGGGCGACGACCCTGGCGCTGCTGTTTCTCGGCGCCCCGGATTACAGGATTGCGACCAGGGATCTCGACGCGATGAAAGCGGAATTCGCGCGATTGGACGTCGAGACGTCCGGCAGGGTGCTGCAGGCCTATCGCTCGCGCAGGGAGTCCGCTGGGTCGAGCCTGACTCCCCGGCCTCAACTTCATCCGGTCTAACGAGCGCGGCTGGTTCGACTAAAGTAGCCCGCCGCGCGCTCGCGCAGCGACCCGTTGATCCGGCCGGCAGGGGTGCGACGAAGTTGCCGAGCCCGTGACCAGCGTGTCGCCTTCCGCATCCTTGCCTCGGCTGCTAGCGTCGAAACCGAACCCGCTCGTCTGGGGGACCATTCACGCGAACGAGTTTGGGTGATCTTACATTGCTGTTTCCATCGGATTTGACATCGTTCCTCGACCTCATCCGCCAGCACGGCGATGTGGCCTACAGTCTCATGTTTGCCTATGCAGCCTCGCATAGCCTGCTGCTGGCGTTGTTCGCCGGCTACGCTGCGCATGCCGGGGCGCTGAGCTTCGGCACGCTGATCGTGGTCTGCTGGTTTGGCAGTTTCACGGGCGACGTCATTCGCTTCTGGATCGGGCGGCGCTACGGCGCCCGCCTGCTTGATCGCTATCCGCGCTTCGAGCGCCCTGTGCAAACCGTGGTCCGGCTGACGGATCGTCACTATGCCTGGATGATCCTGTTTCATCGCTACCCGCACGGCATCCGCGGGCTCGCGGGATTTGCGTACGGGATATCACGGCTACCCTGGTTCACTTTCCTGGCGCTCAACTTCGTTGCGGCGGGCCTCTGGTCCGGTGCCATTGTCTCCGCCGGCTATGCCTTCGGGCAGTTCTCGGAAAAGTCAATCAACAATGCTTCCTCAGGTTTGGGGATCGCGATGCTGGTTCTCTTCCTCGGCCTGTCCTGGCTGCTCAGCCGGAAACTCGAACGGATCGTAGAGCGGTATTGATTGCCGTTTTCCTGCCTGTTCACAGCGGGTAGAGCGGAACCGCAAGTCGTCCACATCAAATCACAGTCCAATGATCTGACCGCGCGCGCGATTTTATTTCTCGTGATGATTTCTCATGCCGATTGACAATGCGGCGAATGAAGATTCGCGAACAATGGCGGTTCGCGGAAGGCGCTATCCCAATTTTGGCCGGATGATGATCGGACAGTAACGCTGCCGCAGATCGTGCATCGCGACTTGAATGTTCAGGCTCGAACCGTCGCTAGTTCCGACAGGCAGCGCCTCCGCCGATTACCGTCACGGGTGCGTTGCGCAAATGCAGTGGAGTACAGCAATGAAGGCCAAGGATCGGATTTGTGGACGCGAGTACAAGGACCGCCTCGAGAATTTGCTGAGCACCACCTTCAACACACAACTGCAGCCATTGCGATCACTCGAGACCGCAACCAAGAAACGGAGAGCACAGAAAAAGGCGACGGCCAATTCCGGTAGCACGAAGCCAACGCCGCCGCCTTCCCGCTAATGCTGCGGCGCTCGTCCCGCGGGGGCTATGTCTGGCATCGCGAGGACAAGCTCAGGGCCTGGAGGAGCTCATCGAACGCATTTGGTCGGCAGGGCTTGAGCTCGACCACCGCCTTCGATTTCTCCGCCTTTGCGGCCTTGCTTGCATGGGCAAGCTTGGCCGCCGGCTTGCCGGGAGCCGCATCTTTCGGCCTGGGCTTGGGCTTTTTGGCCACGTCCGTTTTTACCTTTGGAGTGGACCCGACGACGCCCGAGTTCTTCTCTGCAAGCATGGCGATCAGATCGGGTGGCGGCGGCGATACTGTTTCGGCAGGTGCAATCGGCTGAACCGGCGCCTCCTGCGGCAGGCGGTGGACTACCAGCCGGTCGCCCTTCTTCAGGGTGTCGCCGGATGCGCTCGCGTGGAGATTCAGTTGCTCGAACGGATCAAGCTCGCTTGGTTTCGAGCGTGATGGTGTTCCCAGCTCCATGGCAATGAGAACGCCGAGGCCGATAACGATGAGACAGATCCTCATCATGATCTTACGCTTTCGAAACGAAGATGCTCGACCGGAGCCGGACGAATGCTCGGCCCTGCACCACAGGACGATCATGGGATTCAATGAGGCAGGTTAGCGGCAACCGCGGCAGTGACGCCGTGAAGTTTGAAAGTACGGTTAATCCGGCCGGGTAAGGAATTGTTATCCATCGCGATTTGTTCACTGGTCATCGTCCGCGAAGGCGGACGATCCAGTATCCCAGAGATCGCAGCGATAGAGCCGATAAGCCGCGGCGTACTGGATGCCCGCCTGCGCGGGCATGACAAACCACTATGTGGGAGGAGTCGTGGCTTACTCCGCCGCGCCGTGCGCCATTGCCTTGCGCTCCATCGCGTAGCGCACCAGCGCCACGAACCGGTAGATCCCGTGAACGAACTTGCCGTAGGGCATCGTCACGAACAGCGAGAACACCACGCCGAGATGCAGCGCCAGCAGCGGCCCCATCGCAGCGGTCTCGCGCAGCACCAGCAGCGCGAGGCCAGTCAGGCTGGTGAGGAACAGCATGACGATGAACGCCACGTCCATGCCGTAGCGGGCCTCATCCATCAACACGGGATCGCGCTTCGATTTCTCGGACAGCAGGCCGATCGGCCCGATCAGGAGGCCGATGCCGCCGACCGTGCCCAGCACGACCGGCAGGTCCCACCACGGATAGGGCGCCTCGCGCGCCAGCAGATAGTGATAGAGCGTTGCGACGCAGGTCGAGGCGAAGCACAGCGCAAAGCCATAGAACGTCAAATGGTGATAGAGCTTGCGGCGATCGGTCGGGCGGTCGTCCTCGTTGAAGCAACCGACGCCGCCGCCGTCGAGATAACGCAGTTCGCCGGCATCGCGGATCGCCTGCAACAGCGCGCCCGCGTCGGTCTTCATGCCGACGGGCTCGCCGATGTCGCGCCAGAACGCGCGCACGCCCATGACGAGGGCTACGATCGCATAGAGAAATGCCGCGCCGAACAGCGCCGCCATCGCGTTGTGCGGCATCAGTTTGTAGAACGCGCCGGGGCCGGTATGGATACCGAACAGCACCTGGCGGTCGTGGTAGGCGGCAAAGCCGAAGATGAAAGCGGCGACGCTGAGCGCGGCAACCAGGCTGATGACGAGGCCGTTGCGCGCGAACGCGCCCGAGAGCGCGCGCGGCCACGCATACGC
>DAIMKE010000550.1:0-4922 GCA_036721875.1 Bradyrhizobium sp.
GCCATCAGCATCTCCTCATCAGGCACGCCGCCGTAACGCCGTTCGGCAAAGCACGGCAGCGACAGACTTGGTTCGCCGGTCTTGAGCGCCCGCCCCCAGGAATCCGCGCAGGCGGTTTCGCCGACCACGCCCCACTCGAATTTTTTGTAGCCGGTATATTGCAGGCCGTTGATCAGGATGATCATCTGCCCGGGCGTCGCGTAGACGAGGCAGATATCAGGCGGATCGAGCCGGCCGCTGGTGAGCGGGCTCACCGCCATCGCCTGGTACCGGCCGAACGGCACGACATCGAGCGCTTCCTGGCGCTTGCGCGCATCCTCCGCCGTGCCGTGCCAGACGCCTACATAGTTTTCGCCGGCGAGAAACTTTTCGTCCTGCGGCGCCAGACCGATCACCGCGCGGCATTGCGCGCCGACGAGATCTTCGCCCGTGATGCCGACGGTCCAGCCGAGCCGCGAGGCCATGCTGACGATCTGGTCGGTGGTATGCACCGCAGACGGACGCCGGATTTTCGGGATTGCTGTCATCTCCTCGACTCGGGCGAACATCTTGATGCCGATCACCGTCGTCTTCAACCGGAGCAGGCTGTTGAGGTCGGCGACCATGCCGGCCAAATCGAATGCTTCCGGCGGCGTCTGCTGTTGCATGGTGGAACCTCCCAATCGGCGCGCTGAACCGCGCCTGTTGCTTTAATTGTAGCCCGGCTGCCGATCCGGTGCTACTTCGCCGCCGGGCCCGGCAGCAACTCGTCGATCCTGCCGGTGGCCCGGTACGCCATGAGCCCTATCCATTCGCGGATCGCGACGTCGGTTCGAGACAAGCCTTCGACGGCGACGTTGGAGAACGTCGTTAGATCGCCGCGCCCACCCACACGCCAATCGACCGGATAGGGCTCGACCGCAAATCCCGCCTTCCGAAACAGCCCGACCGAGCGCGGCATGTGGAAGGCTGACGTCACGAGCAACCATCGCTCGCCGTCCTTGGGCGCGACCAGCGCCTTCGAGAAATCGGCATTTTCCTTGGTGTTGCGCGACTGCCGTTCCATCGTCAGCCGCGATTTGTCGACACCGAGGCTTTCGAAGATTTCGCCGGCGAAATCGGCTTCCCTGGCATCGTTGGAGACGAGATTCGCACTGCCGCCGGAAAACACCATGCGCGCGTTCGGATATCGCTTCGCCAGCGCCGCGGCCGCAATGATCCGGTCCGGCGCGCCCCGAACCACCGGCGTGCCGCGCGCGGCCGAAACGTCAGCATCGATCGACGCACCGAGCACGATGATGCCGTCAGGCGCGCCGCGTCCGGCATCCCATGGCGGAAAGCGTTGCTCCAACGGATAGAGCAAGGCTGAACCCAGCGGCGACAGCCCGCAAATCACGAGCAGCAGCACCGCCGCAATCACGAGCTTGCGGCCGAGCGATGCAAAGCGCGTGACCATCAGAACGGCGCCGACGAAGCCGACGCCTATCAGCAAATTCGTCGGCAGCAGGAGGTAGCCGAGCGTCTTGGAGAGGACAAAAAACAAGGGAATCCCCGGACAATGTCTGGTACAGCGTCATACGACGCCATTGCAGCAACCAAAAGCCTCCGCATGCCCCATCATCACCTGCATTCCAGCCCCGAAACCTGCCACTGGGGCTTTTTTGAAGCCAAGCTGAAGCCGGTCATGACCATCGCCAGCGGCGATGAGGTCACCATCGACACCGTGACCGGCGGCCCTGAAGTGGTGCCCGACCGGAGCAAGTTTCATGTGCCCGCGGAACTTGCAGCCATTCATGCCAAAAACGAGCGGATGGTGCCGGGCCATATCCTCACCGGCCCGATCGCCGTTACCGGCGCCGAGCCCGGCGACGTACTGGAAGTCGACATCCTCGACGTCCAGCTCCGGCAGGATTGGGGCTACAACCTGATCAGGCCGCTGGCCGGCACCCTACCCGACGATTTCCACGAGCCGCGGCTGCTGAACATCCCGCTCGACCGTGCGCGGATGGTCGGCCGGTTGCCGTGGGGCCTCGACTTGCCGCTCAAGCCGTTCTTCGGCGTGATGGGCGTGGCGCCGCCGCCGGCGTGGGGCCGCATCACCTCGCTGATCCCGCGCGCGATGGGCGGCAACCTCGACAACAAGGAACTCGGCGCCGGCGCAAAACTGTTCCTGCCGGTGTTCGTGCCGGGTGCGCTATTCTCCTGCGGCGACGGCCACGGTGTGCAGGGCGACGGCGAAGTCTGCGTCACCGCGATCGAGACCGCGTTGCAGGGGCGCTTCCGCCTGACACTGCGCAAGGATTTGCGGCTGGACTATCCGCGCGCCGAGACGGCTGATCATTACATGACAATGGCGATGGACCCCGACCTCGACCAGTGCGTGGTGCGCGCGCTGCGCGACATGATCGTGCTGCTCGGCGAAAAGCGCAATCTGTCGCGCGAGGACGCCTATACGTTGTGCAGCCTCGCCGCCGATCTGCGCGTGACCCAGACTGTCAACGGCTCCAAGGGCATTCACTGCATGATCGCAAAGACGGTCGTGCACGGATAGCGCGGCCTACAGCTCCGAGCGCAGCGCGAGCTTGGCGTGAAACGCGACGCTGGTTTTTCCGACCAGCGCCGTTCCGGTGACGTCTGCGGCATCCGCGGAATATGAGCCGGTAAAGCCGCAGGTCACTTCGCGACCGCCGAACAGCGGCCGCACGCCAGCCGATTTGGTGTGCTCGTTGGTGATCAATTCGCCGCGCCATTTGCCGCGGTCGGCGGTGTAGGAGCCGGTGTAGTAAAAGTAAGAGTCGCCGCCGGCGATCTTGCCGTCGAACAGCATGATGACGCCGTGGGCGCGGCCGTGCCCGCCGTCCGTCATTTCGATGTGAATGCTGTAGAGACCGTTCGTTATTTTCATTGCGCCCACGGTGCCGCCTTCCGTCGACATCATCGTCGCTGCGCGCGCTGCGAAGCAATCAGAAATCACCCCTGCGGCTGGTTCGTTTCGCCGCGCTACCGCAGGCCTCCGGAGCCAGACTGCGGTGGCGTCCAGAGCCTGCGTCCTCTATCCACACCCCCACTCATCTATTTTAGCTATATTGTTCAATATATTACGAGGCTATCCACAAGGCGATTGACTGGAGTGTGCAAAACTAAATAGAGTCTAAATAGATACTTTTCAGTACACCTTTTGCACAGTAGCGTTTTCCCATGGCTACAGAAAAAGCCGAAACCGACCGCGTTCCCGTTACGTTGGCGCTCTCGACCATCAATTATCTCGAAAGATTGGTGAGACAGGGCACCCACGGCACAAGCGTTCCCGGCGTTGCACGGACCCTGATCGAGGAAGGCATTCGGCTCGCCATCAAGGATGGGCTGCTTGCGATCCGCGACAACGGAAAGTCGTCCTGACGGGAATTTTCGAGACGCGGCGGATCCATAGAAAATGGGGCCGCCAATATGTTTGCTAACAGACCGACCTGGACCACCGAACGCGTCGAGCTGCTCAAGGGCCACTTCGACGCCGGCCTCTCCTGCCGCGAGATTGCCGCCGCCATCGGCGTCACCCGCAACGCCGTCATCGGCAAGCTCGCGCGCCTCGAACTGACCCGCGGACCCGCACGGGCCAAACCGCGCACGGACAAGAGTGCGCGCGAGCGTTCGCGAAAATCGATCCCTCGCCTGCAATACCGGATGCTGCAGGACGTCTTCGAGAACGAACAGCCGCCGGCCGAAGAACCAATCGCCAGCGAAAGCCGCTGCTCGCTGTTCGAACTCGGCAACGAGCGATGCCGCTGGCCGATCGGAACGCCCGGCGCCGAGGATTTTTGCTTCTGCGGCAACACACCCATCGAGGGCATGCCCTATTGCTCGGGACACACCCGCCTCGCCTACCGTCCCGGCTCGCGCCAGCGGGTCGTGCGCGGATAGAGCGCTTTCGACCGAAAGCCTGCCCCGGACTTGATCCAGGGCGGGAACCGGTTCGCGTCAGGAAAACGCGTCAAGACAAGATTCTGGAGCCCCGTTCCGATTCGATCGGAACGGGGCTTCGGTTTTTAGCCCAGCCGCCAGCCGACCTCTTCGGCAAAGCTGCGGAAGAACTCCGGCGTATAGGCCTGCTCCGGCGTCTTCCGCACGCGCTCGTCCAGCTTGTGGGCGTCGTCGCCCACAAGGATGCGCCAGCGCTCGGCCTTGACGCCGTCGAGGATGATTCTTGCAGCCGCCGCAGCCGTCATCGGCGCCTCGTCACGGAATGACCGCGCGCGGTCGAGCGCGATCTTCTGGATATCCTCGTCCGACATCGGCTTGGTGTCGATGCCCATGCCGTCCAGGCGCTGCCGCGTCGCCAGGATCTCATTCGGGCTCAGTTCGTCGGATTCCGTTCCGCTCTGGATTTTGCGCGAATTCGAAAGGATCGAGGTGCCGATATGTCCGGGCATCACGACCGAACATTTGATATGCGGCGCGTTGAGCCGCAGGTCGGTCATCAAGGCTTCGGTAAATCCCTTCACCGCGAATTTCGCGGCGCTGTAGGCGGTGTGCGGCACGCCCATGCCGACAGTTGCCCAGAAGCCGTTGACGCTCGAGGTGTTGACGATGTGGGCCTCATCCGCCTTCATCATCAGCGGCAGGAAGGTTCGAACGCCGAGGTAGACACCGCCCCAGCAGATGTTGAAGGTGCGCTCCCACTGATCGCGCGAGCTGGTGAACAGGCTGCCGCCGCCGCCGATGCCGGCATTGTTGAACAGCAGATGAACCCTGTCCGTCTGCTGCTGCTCGGCGAGTTCGTCGCGAAAACGCTTCAGGTGGTCCTCTATCGCGACATCGGCGACATGCGTCGTGACGCGCAGGCCCTGCGGCAGCTTCTCGGCCTCACAGAGCCGTTTGGTCTCGGCCATCGCAGCCTCCGAGACGTCGCACATCGCGACGTTGCAGCCTTCGGCCACGAGCTGACG
>DAIMKE010000551.1:0-4921 GCA_036721875.1 Bradyrhizobium sp.
CCCGCCGACATCGCCGGCCGCAGCTTCCGCAACGACGAGCACACTGCCAAGGTGGGCGTGAACTACCGCTTCGGCTGGGGTGGCCCGGCTGCTTCCAGATACTGATACGGACGTTCGTCTCGCGAAAAAGGCCGGCATTGCGCCGGCCTTTTTTGTTGGACGGCGCATGCGGGAAGAGGCCAGCCGTCTTTTTCCGAGCGTCAAGAATAATTTTCGCGCCGTAAGCAACTTTTTGTCACGATCGGCTATTATGGGTTTGCCGGCTGGTGGTGGACAAACGAACATGCGTGTTTTTGCGTTAGGGCTGATCTTTTCCGCAGCGGCGTTTCCGTGCCTTGCCCAGACCGTCCTGAAGACCGAACCGCTCATCCTCGCTCCCTATGAGATTGCCTTTGTACAGGACCCGTCTTGCGGGGCCGGCAAGGTGCTCAAGGTGACGGGTACGGTCAGGGGCGTTCAGCGGCGCAAGGCCTGCGTAACCTTGGCTTCGGAACAGGCGTCGCTGGTATCAGCGACCCCGTAAGGCGCTGCTTCTTCGAATGTCGTCCCGCCGAATCGGGATTCAGACATTGCGGCCGTTTGTCTGCCCGGCGGCCCAGCTCGATCTCAACATTCTGTATTTTGGCTACGACCCGCTGCGGCGGCCTGGATGGCCGGCTCTCACGACGCCAGCTGCAACTCGGTCATGGCCTCGCGCTCGGCGTCGGCCTTGTTGCGGGCAGGGTCTTCATGCGGCTCCGCCTGGCAGAACTTGATCTCGTAGTCGTAATCCAGCACCCGGCGGGGTGCGATCCTCGCTTGCTCGGACACCACATCGACCACGAGTCCGCTCTTCTGGGCGACCTTCCACACATCGGCTTCGGTTGGGTAGGCCTTGCTCAGCTTGGCCTCGTTGGAGAACAGTGCGTAGGGCATCGTCGGCTCCGGTAAAAACGGTCAACGCGGCAGGCCGGTCCGGGTTTCGGTTATGGCTGCCATGCCGGTCAGCTTCACAGTCGTGTGAGGTCGAAAAACGTCCATTCCGGGCCATTTTGTGGGACTTCCCAAGCCGTCCCTGAGTCGTAAACGACCGGTAAATTCCGCGAAAAAGAATCCCCGAGACTCCTCCGCTAGAATCGCCGGATGTTTCCGGCCATGAGCCCGATCTGCCAGATCTTCTGCGAGCGCGTCCGACTGGCGCTCACCGTTACGTTGTTCGCCGCCTGCGCGGCCAACGTCGCGTTGGTTTGCGCCTGGCTGTGAAAGTGCGTCCGCGCGCAGCGGATTGACGCCCCGGCCAATCTCCTCATCATGACGACCAACGCGTACCGCGTACCCAAACGCGGGCGAGCTTGTGAGGGACGGGTTGGAAATGATCGAAACGCTGCAGCAGCGCGTCAACGCGGACGCGGGCCTGGTTCGGCGAGGCCGCTACCTGACGACCACTTTCCTGCTGGAAGTAGGCCACGCCTCCTGGCTGATCTCGATCTACGAGGGACGAATCGTGCAGGTCGCATCGGGCCCGTTCGTGATGCCGTCGTCATCCTTTGCGCTGCGCGCTTCCGAGGAGGACTGGCAGAGTTTCTGGAGCAGGCGGCCGCCGCCGGGATCGAATGACCTGATGGCGCTGATCAAGCGCCGCGCGCTGAAGGCCGAGGGCAATCTGCAAGTGTTCATGTCCCACCTGCGCTACTTCAAGGAAGCGCTCGCCAAACTGCGCGCCGAGGGAGCCGCCGCATGAGCGCGAAGTTCGAACCGATCATCGGCCGCTACATGCATCTCGATTTGTTCGGCCGACCGCACCGCATCTATGTCGAGGAAGCGGGCGAGGGCACGCCTTTGTTGTGCCTGCACACCGCGGGCTCGGACGGGCGGCAATACCGCGGCCTGATGAACGATGCGCGCGTCACGTCAAGGCATCGCGTGATTGCCTTCGACATGCCCTGGCACGGCAAGTCGTCGCCGCCCGCCGGCTGGCACGACGAGGAGTATCAGCTCACCTCCGCGCAATACACGACGATGGTGCTGGAGATTTCGTCGGCGCTCGGGCTCGACCGGCCGATCCTGATCGGCTGTTCGATCGGCGGTCGCATCGCGCTGCACCTGGCGCTCGAACATCCCGAAAGCTTTCGCGCCATCATCGGGCTGCAGGCCGGCGCGCATGTCGATCCCTATTACGACCTCAACTTCCTGCATCGCTCGGACGTGCATGGCGGCGAAGTCTGTGGCGCGATCGTCTCGGGCCTGGTCGGCCCCGACGCGCCTGATAGTGAGAGGTGGGAGACGATCTGGCACTACATGCAGGGCGGTCCCGGCGTCTTCAAGGGCGACCTGTATTTCTACAAGCTCGACGGCGACATCCGCGGCCGGGTCGCGCAGATCGACACGCGGCGCTGCCCGTTGTTTCTGCTGTCGGGGGAGTATGATTATTCCTGCACGCCGGAGGAGACGCTCGCGGTGGCGAACAGCATTGCCGGCTGCGAGGCCACCATCATGAAGGGCCTCGGCCACTTCCCGATGAGCGAAGACCCGCAGGCGTTCATGACGCACCTGCTGCCGGTGCTGGAGAAAATCGCGAGGGGGTAGGCGAATTACCGGCGCGGGCTACTTATCCAGCCGCGGCGGCAGCTCGGTCTCCTTGATGGAGGCGTGGACCCTGGCCATGGTGGCGCTGCAATAGGCCTCGCGCTCCCGGTTGAACCGCTCCTGATTCGCGCGGAAATTGGCGACCCGCGCCTTGATCTCGGACTTGAATTCATCCCGCAGGTCGGGCCGCGCCGGCAGTGTCGGCTTTGGCTTTTCGGCAACGCCACCGCTCACGGCCAGCAGGGCTGCGATGTCGTGGATCCGCGCGGGAGCGTTGATCTGCGTGGGAGCGTTGATCGGACCGGCAGCGCTAGCGGTGCTGGCGGGGGGCTCGGCTGGACGCGGGGTAAGCGGGGTAATCGGACGCGTGGGAACCGGCGTCGCCACCATGCTCTCGGCGTCCGGCCTCTTGCCGGTCACCGATTGAACGAACGCCATAGTCTGCGCGATCAGGAGATCGCGTTCCCTCATCCATGTCATGAATCACCTCGGCCCGCTGCAGTCGATCAAACCGATTCTTTGGAATCAAGCTAGTGCTGAGATGGCGGTGGATAAGTGCCGTGCTTTTGTGCGCGAGGTGACAAAACTGCGACAGTTCGTATCGCCGGCGTGCATATGGCCGCCGGCGATGGCCGGTTCTGCAAGTCGTTGCGACGCAGACGGTGCCAGATGTCTGGACTAGCGTTGGCTCGGATTGGTGTTGGGGAGGAACGGCGTGCCGATGATTCGGACCTGCGGCTGATCGCTGACGTTGATCATCTGCCGTTCGGCAGATCGCGTTTGCGCCGGCGTGCTGGTCTGCTCCAGCGCAATTGTCTGATCGGCGAGGCGGACCGGCTTGTTGTCGTTCGGCTCGACCAGTGTCGCGCCACTTGCGGCCACCACCGCAAACAGGGTGACGACCGCCAGCAGGACCATGTTGCAATTTTCTTCGCGTATTTTCATGCGAGGAGAACGAGGGAGACGACGGTTGGTTCCGTCGGGTGACCATCGCCTGTGACCGCCGGCACAGTGTTTCGCGCTTCGCCCGGGCAGGATGCTCCTGACCAATCGGAGACATCAAGATGTTGGCCTGGACCGTTCTCGCTGCAACCGCGCCGGCGCTACTGTGCCTCGGCGCCTCGGCATTTCTAGCCTACAAGGACAGGGTGCAATGGATCTGGTTCGCGGCCTTTTCCGTCGTGGCAGGGTTCGGCGGTTTGACGGTGCTGCAAACGATCGGCGCGTGGCGGCTGGCCGCGCAAGGGTAGGCAACAACCCGCCCAAGAAAAACCCCCCGCCGCTGTTGACGGGGTGAAGTTCGGGAGGAAACGGCGCCAGAGAGCGGCGCGAGGCAGATCATGTCATGATTCGGCCGGTCGAACTGTGAGCTAACCGACACACTTGTGTCACTAACGTAGCTTCCACAGATTTTTTATTCTGTTGTCCACCGGTTTGAGAGCGAGTGTCGCCTAACGTGCTGTCTCGGATACCGGCGTGACGAGGGCACTTTCAGCCAACTTGTTCGGCTCCGCCATTTCGATCGGGCGCAGCCTGTCGCAGAACACACACTTCAACTCCGTGCGTCCTGTGTAACTGGGGGCCGGTACCATTCTCTTGCCGCACTGCAAACAGCGGGTGACACGGTCCATGGCGACCTCCTGCAACGGTGCATCACAACCGGCGCAGGAACGCCTGGTTCCGCCGGACGCAGCAAAATAAGTATCTTCGAGGCGATACGCGCTTTCGCGAAGATGCGAACCTGATCATTCTGCCGCCAGGTTATCCGTTCTGGGGGAACGGATAGAACACCCGCCGGTTACTTCCGCATGGATCGTTTCTGTCTTCCCATCATCTCCGCAAGCATCCTGCTGCTCGTGACAGCGTTCGCGCTGGCAACGCCAGGATTGAAGTCGGAAGGCGTGCCGCAGGATACGCTCCTGTTGCGGAGCGCACCCCGGTGAAGCGGGCGGCGTAACCCCGCCACCCCGGCAGGCACGCTCGGCGAGCTGAACGGCATCTCAGGATTTTTGTTGCTGGGCAGTCGCTTATTGGTGCCGGTTGAGAGGATTGAACTCCCGACCTTCGGTTTACAAAACCGCTGCTCTACCGCTGAGCTAAACCGGCGAATTGAAGCGGTCGATGAGCGGCGATACGCCGCCGCGTGGGCCCGATCTTCGGCGGCTCGAATACCAGACTTGTCCGCAAAGGGCCAGAACCTCCGCGTGCGCTTCCATGTCGTCAAAGGTAAAAAAGGCGGCCAGCCGGCCGCCTTTTCCGTCACTCGATATGACCTGGCATCACTGGCAGATATGCATCCGGCCGTCCTCGCCCCGGAACAGGCTGCCGGGAACGCAAACGAAGCCGTTGCGGCGGG
>DAIMKE010000552.1:0-4918 GCA_036721875.1 Bradyrhizobium sp.
CATCGATGAGAAGCGCAACCGGGTAACCCTTGGGTCCGCCTCGGCCGCCCTCGGCATCGCGGTTGCAGGCGGGTTCGTGGCCGTCTTCGCACAAGTGTCGCTCGCCGTGGTGCTGGTGACGGCGCTGGTGCTGGCGGCTCTGGCGCTCGCACTTTACGGACGCGACGTCCTGCAGCTTTATCGTTCGCGGCGGCGCCGCAGCCTCGAACTGAATAGCCGCATGGGAGCAATCGCTCTCGCGAATCTCGCGCTTTCGGCGCTGCTGTGTGTCGGACTCACGGTGCTGGGACGATTTTCGGACCATGGCGGCGCGGTCGTCTTCCTGTGCGCCTTTGGCTGGCTTTCAGGCTTCATGCTCGCCCAGATGTACAAGATCGTCGCATTCCTGACCTGGCTGGAAGTGTATGGCCCGGTACTCGGCAAGGCGCCGACGCCGCGCGTCCAGGATCTGGTCGCGGAACGGCCGGCAATGCGCTGGTTCATGCTCTTCTTTACCGGAGTATGGTGCGCAACCGGGGCGCTGCTGGCCGGCAGCCCGCCGGTATTCCGGTTCGCGGCGCTCGCAATGACCGCCGCGACCTGCGGCATTGTCCGGGAAATGATGAAGAGCCGCCGGCTTTCGCATGTGCCGGTAGCCCTGCGGCTTCCCGGCAACGCCATGCGGCCGATGCTTTTGACCGCGGCAACGAGACAACCCTGAGGGAGATAGCCATGACGACAGAGTTCGTAGACGTCGATGTGAGGCCGATCCTGCGCGCCGGCGGCGAGCCGTTCAGCGTCATCATGCAGGCCGTCGAAGGCCTGGAGCCCGGTCAGGGTATGCGGCTGTTCGCAACCTTCAAGCCGATCCCATTGTTCGGTGTGCTGGGATCGAGAGGCTTCAGTCACGAAGCCATCGAACTGGATGGCGGCGAGTGGGAAATCCTGTTCCGTCCCGAAGCCGCTCTGCCGCCGCCGTCGATCGATCCGGGCACCGATGCTTCCGCATGGCCGGCGCCATCGATCGAACTCGACAACCGCGATCTCGATCCCCCCGAGCCGATGGCCAGAATCCTGGAGGCGACCGAACGCATGAAGGCCGGCGAAGTGCTGTCGGCGCTGTTGTTGCGCGAGCCGCGCTTTCTGTTTCCGGAACTTGCCAAACGCGGCCACCAGTGGCGTGGCGGCTTCGATGCCGGGCGGACGACCTACAGGATCTCGATTCGGGTTGGCTCTGCGAAGGAGACCAGGGGATGACCACACAACTCGCAGCTCGGATCAGGGACGCCTTGCGTAACGTGATCGATCCCGAGCTAGGCTACAACGTCGTCGATCTCGGGTTTATCTACGACATCGAAGTGGAGGAGGGGGGCGTCGTCCACATCACCATGACGATGACCACGCCGGGCTGTCCGGCCACCGGCTATCTCAGGGAAGGCGTCGCCAACAGCGCCTGGGGCGTACCCGATGTCGAGTTCGTTGACGTCCGGATCACCTTCGAACCAGCGTGGAAGCCGGAAATGATGACGCCGCAAGCCCGGCACGACCTCGGATTTGCCGCCTGCCACTGAACTAAAATGCCCCGCGCGCCGGATGCCGGCGATGGCGGGGCAGTCTAGGAGAAAACGGCGAGATCGCCGAATGATGATGCAAGACAGCATTGTCAGGCATCATGTACGGCAACAATTCATCCATTTCGCCACGCCCGCATTGACGTGCATCAAATGCTCACCCGTCAGGTGCAACACCTGGGGAGCTGGCCGTCAGCAAGCTAACAGGAAGGGCGGCGGGGCAAGGCGCCCCCAAAATCACCCGGGAAGGCAGCCATCCCGATATCAGGATCGCAGGCGGCGATAGATCTAGCCGAATGCAAAGGCCAGCAGGCTCGAACACAGGAGCGCGAGGCTGACCGTCGTCAGGACCAGGAATCCGTTGGAGACAGTGTCGTGGTTACGCATGATACACCTACCACTTCGATGCTCGTCCGAATTTATTAAATCTTTCCGAATCTCCCGGCCGGAACCACGAGTAGAACTTTCAGCCAGAGAATCGGGTGAGCCACCCGAGCCTTTGGCCGGAAAAGGCTCACGCCCTGTAACGATAACCTTCAAATGCGTGGGCAAGAAAAATGCCGGCGCTCACCAGGGCCATCACCGCTGTAACTGTCTCAATCATCGCACCAATCCTTTGCGCCCCCGCACGACCACAGAACGACTGCAGCGCTGCACAGTCAAAAAGATTCGGGAGTTGAAATCGAAGATCGGGGGTAAGTGATGATTTGATGCAACAGATTGCCTGAAGACTCACAATGTCCTCCCACACAGCGCACGCTTTGCCGACAATCGGCGGCCGCACTCCCGTAGTTCACCGGATATTTCGGGCTACGATTGATTTACCAAGTCGGCGCTGAGATGCATCGCGCGAACGCCGACCCCATTTCCGCCGCGTTCGGGTTGCGATATCTTCATGGGGTGATGCGGTGGTGGGCCGCATCGCAAAGTAACGCGCACTGGCCTCATCCGAGGCACGCGGCCTTTGGAATGGTAGTTGGGGCGAATGGGGATTCGACGGTCAAAATCGATTGTCCTGGCGGCGCGCGGCGCTGCTGCGGTAGCAACCTGCCTCATCCTCGCCAACTGCGCCTCGTCTGACAAATTCGCCAGCCGCGTCGATCCCAAATACGGCGTTTCGTCCAGCCCCCGGGTGGTGGCTTTCGGGGAAGCCGTGCCGAAGGGCGGGGGCACCTACCGAATCGGCAAGCCCTACACCGTCGCGGGCCGGGTCTACGTGCCGGAAGATGATCCCAACTATCGCGCCGAGGGAATGGCCTCCTGGTACGGCGATGATTTCCACGGCCGGCTGACCGCCAATGGCGAGGTCTTCGATATGACCGCGCTGACGGCAGCGCATCCGACCCTGCCGATCCCAAGCTATGCCCGCGTTACCAACGTCCGGAACGGCAAGTCACTGATCGTCCGGGTCAATGACCGTGGCCCGTACCATGGCAATCGGCTCATCGACGTCTCGAACAAGGCGGCGGAACTGCTCGACTTCAAAGCGAATGGCGTTGCGAAGGTCCGTGTGGAGTATGTCGGCCGGGCGCCGCTCGAAGGCTCCGACGACCGCCAGTTGCTGGCGACCCTGCGGACCGGGGAGCCCGCGCCGTCGCCGTCCACGGTCCGGGTCGCCTCTGCGCGGCCGTTCGTACCCGAGATGACCTCGTCCGCGGGCCGAATCCGCGGCGAAGTTCCGATGCCGGAAGGCCGCCCCTACAGCCTCGGCAACACCACGGCCGATCACGCCTCGATCAACGCGACCTCGGAAATGTCGGCATCGAGCCGTTCGCGCGGCCGTTCGGTCGAAAATCCCCGGGCGGTGTCCTACGAAGGCAATGCGAGCTATTTGGCTCCAAGCTCAGCCTACCGGCCGGTAGACCCGCGGGGACCGAGCGAAGTGCTCAGCGGGCGAGGGCTTTACTAGCTCTTGAGGAAGGCAATCAGGGCAGCGTTGACCTCCTCCGGCCGTTCCTGCTGAATCCAGTGGCCGGCGCCGTCGATAATGAGCTTCTGCCTCAGGTTGGGCAGCACGCGCTCCATCTCCTTGACCTGCTTGGCGCCGATCAGGCCGGTGATCACACCATCGTTCGAGCCCGCGATGAACAGCGAAGGCTGGTGGATCTGCGCGCCTTGCCAAGGCGCCGTCAGCACCCAGTTCCGGTCGATATTGCGGTACCAGTTCAGCCCGCCGCGAAAGCCGGACTTGCCGTAGATTTCTGCGAAGGTGGCGATTTCGGTTTCGGTCAGCCAACCCGGCAGCGGCCGGCTCGGGTCGGCATCGGCAAGGAAGCCTTTGCCCTCCTGGACAAATTGGTGCGCGGACGGGTCGGAGAACCCGCGTCCACCCAGGATGATTCGCATCGTGGCTGCGACGTCGCGCTCGAATTCGGCCTCCGCCACCCCGGGTGTCTGGAAATACTGCCAGTAGAAGTTGGTGATACCGTTGTTCTTCAGGGTCTCAAGCGGCAGGCCGCGCCCGCGGAACGGCGGCGGAACGCTCAGTCCGGCAACCCGGGTGAAAACATCCGGGCGGAACATCGCCGCGTGCCAGGCTACCGGCGCGCCCCAATCATGGCCGACAATGACCGCCTGCTTCTCCCCGAGCGCCGCCACCAGCGCGACCATGTCACCGACATTGTCGAACAGGGTATAGGCGCCGACATCGGCTGGCGCGCTGGTTCGGCCGAACCCGCGCATGTCAGGGGCTACGACGCGGAAACCGGCGTCGGCGATCGCGGGGATCTGGTGCCGCCAGGAGTAGGACAGTTCGGGCCAGCCGTGGCAGAGCAGCACGAGCGGCCCCTTGCCTTGTTCGAGCAGGAAGAACTCGATTCCATTGGCGGAAATGGTGCGTGAAGTTGGCATCGCGTTTCCGCCCTGTTTCTCGTATTTCTGTCAGAGATTGCCGTGCCGAACGATACGTTCGTTCATCTGGCACCGCAATCGGATCGACACGGCGACAAGTCCAAAAACCTGTGTTGTTTGCGATACTTCCAGCTGTTACAACACACAGATTCAGGACATCGCCGATGGCAGCCGAGACCCCCGTTTCCCGCAAGATTGACGCCGCGGCCATGATCCCGTGGCGCAGCCTGATCGCGGCCGCGCTGGCGTTCGGCCTCGCCTGGGGCGGGGTCGTCTATGCCGCGAACAATAGCGTGCAGGGGGCCAAGAAGGACGACGGCGGCTTTGACGGGGACGCGCCGACCGCCATCCTGATCGAGGCTACCAGCGGCAGCGTGCTGTTCGAGAAGAATGCCGACGAGCTGCGCGCACCTTCCAGCATGCTCAAGCTGATGACGGTCGAGGTGGTCTTCAACGCCCTCAAGGAAGGCAAGGTCAAACTGACCGACGAATACCGCATCAGCGAGAACGCCTGGCGC
>DAIMKE010000553.1:0-4911 GCA_036721875.1 Bradyrhizobium sp.
ACCTGCTCGTGGTCAACCTCTACCCGTTCGAGGCGACCGTCGACAAAGGCGCCGATTACGAAGACTGCATCGAGAACATCGACATCGGCGGCCCCGCGATGATCCGGGCGGCCGCGAAGAACCACGACGATGTCGCCGTCGTCGTCGAGGCACAGGACTACCAGGCCGTGCTCGACGAACTCGCCGCCAACAAGGGCGCGACGACGCTTGCGCTGCGCCGCCGGCTCGCCGCAAAGGCGTATGCGCGCACCGCCGCCTATGATGCGGCGATCTCGAACTGGTTTGCGCGCGAACTCAAGAACGACGCGCCTGACTTCCGTGCCTTCGGCGGACGCCTGATCCAGTCGCTGCGCTATGGCGAGAACCCGCACCAGACCGCCGCGTTCTATGCGACGCCCGACAAGCGCCCCGGCGTCGCCACCGCGCGGCAGCTGCAGGGCAAGGAGCTATCCTACAACAACATCAACGACACGGATGCGGCCTATGAATGCATCGGCGAGTTCGACGCCAAGCGCACCGCGGCCTGCGTCATCGTCAAGCATGCCAACCCCTGCGGCGTCGCCGAGGGAACCGACCTGCTGTCGGCCTATCGCAAGGCGCTGGCCTGCGACTCCACGTCTGCGTTCGGCGGCATCGTGGCCGTCAACCGCACGCTGGACGCCGAGGCAGCCCGCGCCATCACCGAGATCTTCACCGAAGTCATCATCGCGCCTGACGCGACCGAAGACGCCATCAAGATCGTTGCGGCCAAGAAAAATCTTCGGCTGCTGCTGGCCGGCGGATTACCCGACCCGCGCACCGTCGGCCTCACAGCCAAGACCGTCGCGGGTGGTCTACTCGTGCAGAGCCGCGACAATGCCGTGGTCGACGACATGGCGCTGAAGGTCGCGACCAGGCGCGCGCCGACGGACGCCGAACTGCGCGATCTCAAATTCGCGTTCCGCGTCGCCAAGCACGTCAAGTCGAACACCATCATCTACGCAAAGGATCTTGCCACCGTCGGCATCGGCGCCGGCCAGATGAGCCGCGTCGATTCGGCGCGCATCGCCGCTCGCAAGGCACTGGACGCGGCGGCCGAGCTGAAACTCGCCGTACCCTTGACCAAGGGCTCCGTCGTCGCATCGGACGCGTTCTTCCCGTTCGCCGACGGCATGCTGGCCTGTATCGAAGCCGGCGCCACCGCAGTGATCCAGCCCGGCGGCTCGGTGCGCGACGATGAAGTCATCAAGGCCGCCGACGACCACGGCATCGCCATGGTGTTCACCGGGGTCAGGCATTTCCGGCATTGAGCCGTTGACACACGTATCGCTGTGATTCCGGGGGCGTGCGAAGCACGAACCCGGAATCACGCGGTCGAGGCATCACTCCCTCACCCGCATCAGCAGCGCGAGACCCGCGACGAAGAACACCACCAGCACCGCCATGCCCGCCTTCTGGCTCGCGGTCACGGCCGTGATCGTGCCGATCAGAAGCGGGCCGACGAACGAGGTCACCTTGCCGGTCAGCGCGAACAGCCCGAAATACTGCGCGATGCGATCCTTCGGCGCGAGCCGGATCAAGAGCGAGCGCGACGCCGCCTGCAACGGACCGCCGGCCGCGCCGATCAGGCACCCGAGCAGGAGATAGGCGCGCTCGGCAGCGCCGGAGAACAGCGGCCCACCCGGTGCAGGGGGCGCGACCTTCACGAAGAGAATCGAATCCTTGTCGACCAGCAGGATCGCGCCGATGGCGAACAGCAGGATCAGCAGGCTGCCGGCGATGACGCGCCTGGGTCCCAGACGATCGTCGAGCATGCCGCCGATCCACGCCCCGAAGGTGCCGGCGATGGCCAGCAGGATTCCGAAAGTCCCGATCTGGATCGTATGCCAGCCAAAGGTGCCGGCAGCATAGATGCCGCCGAACGCGAACAGCGACACCAGGCCATCGGTATAGATCATGTTGGCGAGCAGGAATGTCGCCAGCGATTTCTGCTTCGGCAATTCCCCGAGCGTTCGCTTCAAGCCGCTCAATCCCACGCGCAGCGCCTCGCGCACGGGGCGCTTGGCCGGATAGTCCGGCGTCAACAGGAACATCGGCAGCACGAAGATGATGAACCAGATCGCGGTCAGCGGCCCGGTGATGCGATCGCCCTCATGGGTGACCGGATCGAGCCCGAACAGCGGCATCAGGCCGAACAGCGTGCGCCCGGTATCCGGATTCGCGGCGAGAAAGCCGAGCACGAGGACAAGGCTGAGAATGCCGCCGATATAGCCGGTGGCCCAGCCGGTGCCCGACAGCCGCCCGATCCGGTCCGGCGGCACCAGCGTCGGCATCATGGCATTGTTGAACACCGTCGCGAACTCGACGCCGACGCTGGCAATCGCATAGGCCAGCAGCAGCGGCGGGATGACGCTGGGGTCGCCGGGCTTTCCGAGCCACATCAGCGAGGCGCCGATCACCAGCAGCACGCCGAATCCGGCAATCCACGGCTTGCGGCGGCCGCTGGCATCGGCAATCGCGCCGAGCACCGGGGACATCAGCGCAATCATCAGGCCGGCGGCGGCGGTGGCAAATCCCCACAACGCTTGGCCTTGCGCCGGATCCGCCGCCACGAAGCCCGCGAAATAAGGCGCGAACACAAAGGTCGTGATCAGCGTGAAATAGGGCTGCGTCGCCCAATCGAAGAAGATCCAGCTGATGACGGCTGCCCGGCTTGGATATCGCTTCAGATTTTCGGCGCCAACTGCCTCGGAAGCGATCACCGCCATGTCACGAATTTCCCTCGACAGCCGCGCCAAGCGTTGCGGCGGCCAGATCCAAATCCATATAGCATGCGTCACCAACGCTTGCGCTATAGTCAGGCGTCTTACGACTCCAACTGCGGCGGATTTTCGATGGCGGTGTTATCAAGCGTGGGGCGGCGGGCATTTACCGCCATCATGTTGGTATTTGCTTGCGGAACGCTGGCCGTTGCGCAGGAACGCCGGTTCTATTCGCCTCCCGAGCTCTCCACCGTTCGAGCTGTTCCGGCTCAGCACGGGATGGTGGTGGCGCAGGAAAAGCTCGCCGCGCACGTCGGCGCCGATATCCTCAGGCAGGGCGGCAATGCGGTCGATGCTGCCGTCGCCACCGGCTTTGCCCTTGCGGTGACCTATCCGCGCGCCGGCAATATCGGCGGCGGCGGCTTCATGGTGATCCATTCGGCCGTGCGCAATGAAGCCATCGCCATCGATTATCGCGAGACCGCGCCGGCCGCGACCACGCGCGATATGTTCCTCGGAGCGGACGGCAAGCCCGACGGCGACAAGTCGCGCAATTCCGCGCTCGGCATCGGCGTGCCCGGCACCGTCGCCGGATTGGCGCTGGCGCTGGAAAAATATGGCTCCGGCAAGTTCACGCTGGCGCAGATCCTCAAGCCTTCCATCGAGCTGGCGCAGAAAGGCTTCGTCGTCGCCGACGACATGGCGGACACACTGTCGGACATGTATCGCCGGATGTCGCGCTGGCCGAATCCGGGCAAGGCGCTCTCCCGCGACGACGGCACGCCGCTGCGCGAAGGCGACCGGCTGGTGCAGGCCGACCTCGCGGCAACGCTGTCGGCCATTGCAGATCAGGGGCCGAAAGGATTCTACGAAGGGCCGGTCGCCGAAAAGCTCGCCGCAGCCGTCGGCAAGGCCGGCGGCATCATGACGGCAGACGATCTGAAATCCTATCAGGCCGTGATCCGTGCGCCCGTGCGCGGCACCTATCGCGGATATGAAATTGTTTCAATGCCGCTGCCGTCGTCCGGCGGCACGGTGCTGCTGGAGACGCTGAACATCCTCGAAGGCTTTCCGATTTCCGACATGAAGCAGGGATCCGCGCCCGCGCTGCATGTCATGATCGAGGCGATGAAGCGTGCCTACGCCGATCGCGCGCGCTATCTCGGCGATCCCGCCTTCGTCAATGCGCCGGTGAATGTCCTCATCACCAAGGATTACGCCGCCAGGCAGCGCGCCAGCATCGACCTTGATCGCGCGACCCCGGCCGCCGACGTGTTGTTGGTAAGCCCGGCACGCGAAGGCGCCAATACCACGCATTATTCGGTGGTCGATTCCGCCGGCAATGCCGTCAGCAATACCTACACGCTGAACTTTCCCTATGGCGTCGGCCTGGTCGCCGAAGGCACCGGCGTGCTGCTCAACAACGAGCTCGATGATTTCACCGCAGCACCCGGCGCAGCCAATGCCTTCGGCCTGGTCGGCTTCGAGGCCAATCTGCCTGGCCCCGGCAAACGGCCGCTGTCCTCGATGTCGCCGACCATCGTGCTGAAGGACGGCAAGCCGGTGCTGGTGACCGGTACGCCCGGCGGCAGCCGCATCATTTCGGCGGTGCTGCAGGTGGTCGTCAACGTGCTGGACTACAGGATGGATGTCGCCGCCGCCGTGGCCGCTCCCCGCGTGCACCATCAATGGATGCCGGATGACGTGCGGGTGGAACGTGGGTTTCCCGAGGAAACGCTGGATGCGCTCAGGGCCAAGGGCCATCGCGTGATCGAACCGCTCGGCCAGACCTCGGCCAATTCGATTGCGGTCACGCCGAACGGCCTGCTGGGTGCGCCCGACCCACGTACCCGCGGCGCGGAAGCGGCCGGGCAATAATGAACCGATGAGCGAATGCCGACTTTCCTGATCGCGCCATCGGCGTAGAATTGTTCCGCCTAACATCCACGGGCTGGACCGGAGACTCCCATGACAGACCTCAAAGGCAAGACGCTGTTCGTATCCGGCGCCAGCCGCGGCATCGGGCTCGCCATTGCGCTGCGCGCCGCACGCGACGGCGCCAATGTCGCACTTGCGGCCAAGACCGCGGAGCCGCACCCGAAACTCAAGGGCACCATCTACACCGCGGCCGACGAGATTCGCGCCGCCGGCGGCAAGGCGCGGCCGGTGC